>BQIY01000595.1 GCA_021604265.1 Nitrospirales bacterium | reverse complement strand
TCAACATAATTATTGAGCGGCTTGATCGCAGCTATTGTAATATAGTCTGCCTTTATTTTATTATCTCTTTTGACCAAATCACAGGACTGAGTGAGAACCATAAAATAATTATAATCTTCAGCAGTTGCATAATAGCTGTGAGGCTCCCTCAGAAGCTCAATTAATGTATCGCTTCGTCGAATAACGTCACCCTGAAGCAAACACTTCCTTTTTATTTGCTCAATCTTTTCAAAAACTATGTTCATTTTTGCATTATGAGCGCAGCCGTCTATTTTCCTCGCTAAAATCTCTTTTTCGTTCGGAAAGTACTTTAGTTTTCAATTGGCTCCAAGCTGGCTCAGATTCTAAACCTCTTGGCGAAGCTGAAGATCGTATGTTGGAACTTACGAAAGCAACATCATGCAGGTCGGCTGCAACGATATTGGCATCGGTTAAAGCTGCCTCGACAAATGAAACCGCTCGTAGGTCCGCAATACCCCACGCTCCATCCAAGACCTCAACCGGGACAACAGAATAGGCGCTTTGAGTGTCTTGCTCGGAGTTGAGCTCGCACGACCCCATTGATTTGGTCATATAGAGCCCCACAGTCAGATCCGCCGCGGTCAAATAATCTATTGATTTCATTTTCAAGCCACGTCCTCCTTTTCAACCTCGTGCACCACAGAATCTGCCGTGTCGACCTCATATAATTCGAGAATTCTCTGTTCCGATTTCGCTCTAAAATTCAAAATCGAATCGGGAAGCTGATCTAACGCTTCATCGAACCGGTTAGCGGATAAGAAGTAGTTAAAGTCAAAAACTGCAACCTGGTCGTTTATTGTGCGAGAGAAATTTAGGCCGAAATTTTCATCCACCTCGTAAACATTTGTTTTTTTGGACTCTACCACTCTCAAATCATCGAAATTATCATGAGTAGATAACTTATCCACGACCTCTGGATCAGGATCTCGTTCGAAATATCGAAAATTCACACCAATTTCCACGACTGGCGTATGTTCCAAAATCCGGATTAGTTTGATTGATAAGTGGCATAATTTGGCAATTAACTCGTTGTCGTCTTTATTGCAAAAAAGCTCAAAACGTGTCTCGTCAACGCTAAATCCGATATCGTCAATGTAGGTAATTTGCTTGCCAATTGGATTAACGACAGTTTGCATCAAATCGATATTGGAGCCTTCTTCTAGTTCCAAAATAAACTTGGCAAACCATTGCCAACGGAAAATAGCTGGATTCCATGCACCCGATATAACAATTGACGGCGCTCTAAGATCTAGCTGCATGCTGGCCCCACGGTTTTATTGAATCACATTGGCACATGTTAACCCACATTAAGATATGTGGCAGCTTCCAAGAGTCGAAGCAAGGAGCCTGGTATGATTTCCATGTAATGCTCTGGTTTCCCGAAACGAAGATATCGTCAGTAGATTTATGCGACACTGTCATAGACTAAAGCGGAAATCTTCAGCGTGTACAACGTGGATCTCGCCTCGTTGCTATGGTCAGTACAAGATATCGTAGGAAAGGTGGTGCGTGCTTCGAGGCCCGGCTGCGCCGGGCGCCTCAGCCCCCGATCTGGTCGAGGACAGGCATGAGGTGGGTTAGATACAAACAACATATCGTCATCCCTGCGAAAGCAGGGACCCAGTTGCGCCATCACAACCCGCACACCTTGCGCCAACCAGATGCCTGCGTAGACGCCGCGCGGATTGAGGGCAGGACAGTGAAGCGTCATCGTGGCTCTGGGTCCCTGCTTTCGCAGGGATGACGGTGGTGGGTGTGCGTGCTTCGAGGCTGCCTGTCGGCAGCACCTCAGTCCCCGATCGGGTCGAGGACAGGCATGAGGTGGGTTGGAGACATACGATGCTGGCACACACAGACTGGACCCTTTAGCGTAATAGTCGTCGCAAAACCGGAGCACCGACATGCTGACCCGAATTCTCACTCTCGCCGTGGCGGTCGCCACCAGTCTGTTTTCGGCGGCCTCTGCACAAGAGGCTGCGCCTCTGGCCGCGGGTCAGGAATGGTCGATACAGGGCGAAGGGCTGGACAGTGTGCGTGTCGTCATCGGGCATCTGGAGACGGCCGGCGGGCTGGGTGATGTGGCTCACATCTCCGTCTCCGGCATTCCTCCGGAATACACGCCCGGCGGCGTGATTGGCCATCTGCCCTATCAGGCCAGCGCCCTGCCCGCCTTTCTCGACAGGCAGACCGGCACCGGCGAGGTGGCTCCCGAATTTGAAAACGGTATGGCGCATTGGCGCGAAGCCCGCGGCGGGGCGTTTGACATCTCTCTGGAAGAGCTGATCACGGTGCTGTTGCCCGCCAGCTATCCCACTGATCCCCCGAAGTGAGGGGGTGGGTGTTTCATCGCGGTGCGTGGTTCGAGAGAATTTTTCTTGATGCTCAGGCCCATCCGGGCCTTCACTCCTCGCTTAGGCGGGGCAAGCCCGCCACGCTGCGGGCGCGCAGTCGCGCTTTCGGCAGGCATTGCCTGCCGCTTGGC
>BQIY01000594.1 GCA_021604265.1 Nitrospirales bacterium | reverse complement strand
CAACCCGCCAGGCTGAATCGACCGCCTGGCATTCCTGAAGTATTGTAAAAGGGTCGGGCGATCACGAAACACCATATAACTGAAATTCATGGCGACGGTGAGTTGCGAGAGGGGATGATGAACGTTTAAGACATTGTCATTAACGAGGGTGAGCCGCTGCTGTTGCTCAAGAGTCAGATGAGAAACGTTGTGTTTGATCCCCCAATTCAGGGTAGGCCAATCCAGGTCGATACCCAAGGCATGATTGTCGGGATGCCTGGTCACAAAATGGGAGGATAAAAAGGCGGTTCCGCAGAAATCCTCTCGAAAGTGGCGAAGGGGAGTGTTGGTATAGCTCTCGAAATATTCAGTGAGGAACGGCATGTCAAGTTCAGGGCTTTGCACGCTCTTTTGGTAAAGAAGATGGGGGTCGGCCAATTGAGCCATTGGAATTGGTTGGGAAGAGTCATATTCAGCAGAACTCATGGAAACCTCGTTTCTAATATGAGAGTGAATTCATTTTACGATTTCCCCAAACAGTCGGGTGGGGTATTATTGAAATCAAGAAACCCTCAATTTATTGCTTGTTGTGGTTTGCAATCTTACGGGAATGGGGTGGTCTCTTTCCAGAGATATGGGCGATGAGGAGTTGAATCACTTCAAACTCATTCCCTGCTCGACCTTTTCCGCTCTATAAGGTGTATTGCTCCTGGGGTGAGGAAAGGAGAAGAAATTAAAAATCACCTGTTCCGGTTGAATTCGCTGTCATCCAACTTCATCGTTCCTTGTGACATTTGGTTCTTTGGTTTCACACAATATCGAAAAGGAAAGTGTTCATGGATGTGACATCGTTAGCCATTATTGCGAGCGGGGTATTTGTGGGTATGGGTGCTTCCTTCACCGGGCTTGGCGGGGGATTCTTGATGGTACCCCTTCTCCTTTTTCTAGGTTTCACGGCGCAAAAAGCGGTTGGCACCTCATTCGTGGGGATCCTGGTTATTGCGGTCTCGGCCTTGATTGCCCACGGTAGGCTGGCTAACGTAGATTACAAATATGGCCTCCTGCTCGGCCTGGGGGGAATCATCGGGGCACAAATCGGTGCTCGGCTTATTGAAGGTGTCCCCACTGACATGTTCAAAAAAATCTTTGCCGTCATTCTCATCGGCCTGGCGATATATTTGTTTGTAAAAAAGTAGGTGCATGGGAAGCCACCAGCCACTGACCATCAGGAAGCAATCCCGGAGGTCGTTAATTTTCGCTATCGAATATCTCATGAAGGGTAAAGCCACTGTTTCTTGGAATGAGATGTTTCAATAAGTGGCGCTTGCCAATTCATCCTATTTAATAGTAACTATTGTGGGCATGGTTTCTTTTTGGCTGCATATTTGATTGTAGCCCCCACGGCTGGTTTTATCCTTTCAGGATGAGTTTTGTGCTTCTTAGGGCTCGACACCGTCCGTCGTGATACGTTTCTCCTGATGGGTTTCGGAGTACCCTCGGAACAGACGTAAGCTTTTGGCGGCTGTTTGTGACGCAAGAACAATTTTAGTCCGGTATGACATCGATGTTTCCGAAAATACCCTAATGATTGAGCCGTTTTTTTTACAATCTCTTTTTTTACTCGGAACGGCCGTGGTCGTTGTGGTTGTATTCCACCGACTCCATATCCCTTCGCCACTTGCATACCTGCTCGTTGGCGTGTTGTTGGGTTCATACACCCCCGGGCCGGTGATCGAAGCCCAGCCCATTCGCGCACTGGCAGAATTCGGCATCGTCTTCTTATTGTTTATGATCGGCCTGAACTTCTCGATGCCGCAGATCCATGCCTTGCGTCATCAGCTACTGGGTCTTGGCACGGGGCAGGTCCTGCTCACGACGATCGCGGTGGGCTTTCTGGCTTGGCTCGTCGAGATGCCCATTGCGGCGGCCTTCGTGGTGGGAGCGGTTTTCGCGCAGTCCTCCACAACCATTATCAGTAAGCAACTCACCGATCAGGGAGAGGAGCATAGTCGGCACGGACGGTTGGGGATTGCCATGTCGGTCTTCCAGGATGTCACGGCCGTCCCTTTCGTGGTCGTCATTCCTGTGCTCGCTATGGCGAATACGGAGGTCTCGGCTTTGGCCATTTCGCTCGGAATGGCATTTGCGAAAGCGGCCCTGGCATTCGGACTTGTCTTTCTGGCCGGACGATGGGTGATGCGCCCATTGTTTTATCTGGTCGCGGAGCTCCGTTCCACTGAAGTGTTTACCCTGACAGTGTTGTTTGTGTCATTGGTCTCGGCATGGACCACGAGTAGTCTTGGGCTGTCGATGGCGTTTGGTGCATTCCTGGCAGGCATGATGCTGGGTGAGACCGAATTCCGACATCAGGTGGAATCCACCATTCGCCCCTTCCGCGATGTGTTGCTGGGTCTGTTCTTCATCGGGATCGGTATGTTGTTCGACCCGTCGTCCATCCCTGAAATTTGGCATTTGGCCTTGGCGGGAGCCACAGTCTTGTTGCTCATCAAGACCTTACTCGTGGC
>BQIY01000593.1 GCA_021604265.1 Nitrospirales bacterium | reverse complement strand
GCCAACCGGCGACTTTACGGTGACAGTCAGACCGGAGTTGATTATTTCTAAAGACCAGCTCAAAAAACTGGTCAAGCAATCCAATCCGGGAGCGGAAATTGTGGATGCGCGGAGTGTCGAGGAATATGCGGGGAAAGAAGTTGATGGCTTGCCGCGAGCCGGTCATATTCCCATGGCCATTAACATGCCATGGAGTGGATTTCTCAATCCGGATGCGACTGTGAGAGATCTGGATTCGATTAAGAAAGTCTTTGAAGACCGCGGGCTTGATCCTCAAAAAGAAGTGATTACTTATTGCCTCGGCGGCGTTCGTGCCGCTTGGCTGTATTTTATCATGCGTCTCATTGATTTCGAACATGTTAAATGCTATCCAGGATCTTGGTGGGAGTGGAGTCGAGACTTTGCCGCTCCCGTAGAAAAAGATGTGCGGCTGTTACATAAGGTGTCCAATGCAGAAGAAGTAAAGCCGTCTTGATCTTCGCGCGGAGGCATGCGAGGATATAACAGGTTTCTTCAGTACGGACTTTTTCATAAACTAAGGAGGTTGCAGATGATCCGAATGATTGGCCGAAAAGCAATGGTCGTAGGCAGTGTCATGGCGCTCTTATCATTAGGCGCATTTTTATCTTCTGCGGTGGCTGATATGAACCCGCATGTCACTGAAGCGATTGCTCATGCCGAAGGCGCAGCGAAGCATGGTGGAGAGGGGCATGCTGATGCGTTAGTCTCTCATGCTGAAGAAGCGCTCACTCATGCTCAAGCGGCACAAAAAGACGTCCAGAATCCGCATTTGGATGAGGGAGTCAGTGAATTAGAGGCAGCGATTGAACATGGTAAGCAAGGTCATGCTGACGTCGGCACGAAGCATGCCAACAGTGCAGTGATGCATATGAAAGAGGTTCACTGATTTATTGATAGAGGTGAGCAAACAGGCGGGTAGGGGAAATCCCTACCCGCTTTTTTTGTCTGGCAACGCCTTGTGAAAACCGTATCTTGTCTCTCGTGCCTGCGCGCTGTGCCGACTCCGCCATAGTAGCCTATTTGCCACGACGGCCGGGAGCGCTCCGGCGCGCAAGCATGAAGCGTATAGTCGTGCCAATCAACTTCTGAATGTTTGTTGCTTATTATCGAGCTGTGCCAGTGAGAATGGTGCAACCGGATATTATTTTCGTTTCGCTATACCTCGTAAAACCCGGAACGACTCTTGACGCGAGATACGAAATACGAAAAACGAGCAATGTCATGATATATGTTAGGATGTGATCGATGAGAGTCGGATTTTATCAATATGCGCCTGAATTTGGCGAAGTGACGCAAAACGTAGATGCGGTCATCGATCGTTTGGAGTCAATCGACTGCGATTTACTGGTCTTGCCAGAATTAGCCATGTCCGGCTATCAATTCTGCTCGGGCGAAGAGGTAGAGCGATTGGCCGAATCCGTCCCTGACGGACTCACGACCCGACGGCTGGCAGAATTGGCGAAACGGCGTCAGTGTTATATCGCCGCAGGATTGCCGGAACGGCATGCCGGGAAGTTCTATAATTCTGCCGTATTAGTGGGCCCTTCAGGGTTTATCGGGGTGTATCGAAAGGTTCATTTATTCTTTGAAGAGACATTGTTTTTTTCACCGGGAGACTTGGGTTTTCAAGTCTGGAACATTGGGCCCGTACACCTCGGTCTCCTGATTTGTTTTGATTGGTTTTACCCTGAAGCTGCCAGAACGCTTGCGTTGAAGGGGGCTGATATTCTTTGTCATCCATCGAATCTTGTTCTTCCGCATTGTCCGGATGCCATGGTCACTCGCTGTTTGGAAAATCGAGTGTTTTGTATTACGGCCAATCGAATTGGAGAGGAAACGCGGGGAGGGAAGCCGTCCTTGCGATTTATTGGGAAAAGTGAAATTATTTCTCCGTCGGGGAAAATTTTACATCGTGCACCGGAGGATGAATCAGACCTTGTGCTGATGGATATCGATCCGATGCAAGCGCGAGATAAAAACCTCAATCCCTATAATGACCTGTTGCGGGATCGTCGTCCTCACTATTATGAATAATCTTTGTTCAGACGCTTTGCCAATTGCCGTGGTTGAGGCTATTCTATAGTTGTACGGCATGTCCATGATATTCTAGACGTAGAGGGTCGTGGAGCTGGTGAGCAGATGCTCATGGGTTGAACAACGATTGTCCGCACGAGTCCTATTGCTAAACAAGGGGGGATGTTCATGAGAATATGGTTGATTAGTGCCGTCATGATGATGGCCTTTGTCTTATCAGGTTGTATGGTTTCCAAATCGACGTATGATGCAGCCGTTTCTGATATGGAATCAGCGAAGGCCGAATTAGAAAAGATGCGAATGCATCGAGATGCACTTGACCAGCAAATGAAAACCCTCAAAAGTTCAAATGAAGCAGTTTCAACGGACTTGGAGATGATGACGGCTGAAGTTCAGCGAATTAAGGAAGGGCGAAAAGGCGAGCAAGCACTCTTGCAAAATCGTCAAAAAG
>BQIY01000592.1 GCA_021604265.1 Nitrospirales bacterium | reverse complement strand
CATTGGTTGAAGCAATCAAACGTACGTCGACGGGAATTGGTTGCTTGCCTCCGATGCGATCGACCATGCCGTCCTGAATCACTCGCAACAATTTGGCCTGAGTCTCCAGCGGCATTTCTCCAATCTCATCTAACAACAAGGTTCCTCCATGTGCTAATTCAAAACGCCCTTCGTGACGAACATCTGCTCCGGTAAACGCGCCACGCTCATGCCCAAAGAGTTCACTTTCCACTAACCCTGCAGGGAAAGCCGCACAATTCACTCGGATAAATGGCTTGCCTCGACGAAGACTCCACTCATGAATAGCTTGAGCGAGTAACTCTTTCCCGGTACCAGTTTCCCCGGTGATCAAGACGGTCGTGGTCGTCGGTGCGGCCTCTTGAGCGATCTCTAATACATGTTGGAAGGGTCGACTCTCCCCCACCATGGCCCCGAAGTGCTTTGTAAGCTTGAGTTCTTCGGCAAGATACAAATTTTCTCGAGCCAACTTCCCATGAAGTCGTTTGATCTCCTCGTATGCTTGAACATGGTCAATCGCATACGCAATTTGCATGGCGACTTGCGTTAAAAACTCAAGGTCATCTGGACTCGGTTCGCCGGAATCAACGCTGCCAAGATTAAGGACACCTAAACATTTTTCATGAACGAGTAGGGGAAGATTGATCATTCGCCCTAGCCCCTCTTCCACGTACCATGGATCTTCAAGAAAAACTTGTTCTTGCTTGAGATCAGGACGAATATGTACCGTCTTATGCTCGTACGCCCAACCCATCGCACTTCCAGTTCGTGGAATGATCGTATCGCCCCGCAAGACAACTTTGGGAATATTCGTGGCGACAATATAGAACCGGAAACCATCGGCGTCCCGGTCATAGAGAGTCACACTCGCCCTCGCCCAGGGCATAACTTGATTAATCTGTTCAGTAATAGCCTGCCAAAGACTATTCGTGTCCCGTTGGGAATTCAGTACAACCGCAACCTTGAGTAACGCCCGATAGCTGGTTTCAATTCGATTCATAGGAGACCCGTTTGGATACAGTAAAGCCGATTCAACCATCGAAGAAATACCTCTGTCGAATAGAGGAAACCTCAATTGAAATTGCGTTAAGAAATCTTGCCCAGCCTCTACGACGTTTTGCTATGCATTGCCTATGACATTATGAAGAGGAGCATGACAGGTGTTAAGAATGTGTCTCACCAATATGCTGTAATCGTAAACTTTTCTTATTGCGCAATATACCATCCAACACCAGAACGTTCGAGAATACTAGTCAATCGAAGGAAAGCGTTAGAATAAAACAGGATACCTATTGCGATCAATAACACTCCGCTGACAATCGATACACCCTTGACATATCGCTGACTCTTCTTGAAATGAGACAAAACTCGTTCCAGACTCACGGCTGCAGCAAAAGCCATACAAAATTGTTGAGCGCTAGTACCAATGAAACGTTACTAGGCGTTTGACATAATCAAAGCACCCAGCGTACCGCGATCGAACCGCCGTTTCACAGCCTAGGGGTAGAGGAGTGACGCCGTGGATTAGGTCCACAGGCCAATGCACAACGCGTGCGGCACATCGTACACCACCTAATATCTCCGTTTAGAACAGAGAACGAAACTTAGAGAATTGACTTGAGGCTATTGGCTTATTATTGGCGGGGTAGAGGAGCCCGCCTCAAGAGCGGGCTCCTGTTATCGAGAGAGAAATGTATGAGGGATCAGGAATCTTGTTGATGATCATCTTGAGAAGCGAGCATTTCATGTGCCTGGGCTTCGTGCCAGACAATTCTGTCCGCAATTTGCCTTAACTCATTAACTAACTTGCCTTTCCACAGACGTAGTCCTTGGCGTTTGAACCCTTTAGTATCCAGGTGGGGTTTTTGAGAAAATTTATTAATCTTCGTTTGAAGATTGTCGATTTCCTCCTCGAGAATTTCAAATTTTTCTTTGGCAGCTTTGGCTTTGACCACATGACTCTCTGCCGTCCAGGTCCCCATAGCTTGAGAATTCTCGGGCAACGAAAACGTCCCATGATCACCTGACGCCCACGCAACTGACGAACCCCAGGCAAGACCTACAACCAAGATCAGATGTATCGTAATGGCTTTCATTTTCATATTAATACTCCTTTCATTTACGTTTTCTACAGCCGAGTTGTCTAATATTTTCAAACAGATACCACTCTCTTATTACAAGATGAATACCAATCATTAAACTCAATAAAAACAATTAATTACGAAACAATATTATCAAAACAAACTGTAAATACGATACAGAAATGTTTACATATGTGTAACATAATCGTTTCATGTGTATCGCACGCTATAAGCTGTGGATACTGGTTATTGCAGAAGTGCTACTTGATTCCAAGACGGGAGAGACGACGGTAGAGAGTGACTCGACTAATTCCAAGAAGCTTAGCCGCGGCACTCCTATTTCCTCCAGTTTTCTCTAAGGCGGAAAGAATTGGGTCGCCTTGGTCTTCTACCGGCGCATTCTTCCCTCGAGTAATTTG
>BQIY01000591.1 GCA_021604265.1 Nitrospirales bacterium | reverse complement strand
TTAGAAGTTCTGGTGCAACCTGGAGAAATCATTACGTCCGGGACGGCCACCTTCGGGGGCGGCACGGTTCTCATGCGTGTATCCGACTTACGTCAAATGGTCGTGAAATCAAAAATCAATGAAGTGAGTATTGCGCGGGTGAAAGTCGGGCAACGTGTAGACATTCGACTTGATGCGTTATTACAACAACCGTTTCAAGGAACCGTCACGAACATTTCGACTCAAGGACTTCAAGAAAACAATATTGTTACCTACGAAGTCACCATAGCCATTGAAAATCCCACGTCAGACCTACGGCCGATGCTGACAGCCAACATTGATATTGTGACTGACTCTCTTGACGATGTTCTCACCATTCCCCTCGAAACACTTCAAGCCGAACGAGGGGATGACATTGTCGAAGTCATGGACAACGACACACCCACAAAGCGTAAGGTTCGAGTCGCCTTTCGGACGGAGTCTCATGCGGTTATCACAGATGGACTTGCCGAAGGCGATGAGGTTGTCATTCCGACCTTCAACAAACCGCAATCCTCGCGACGGTAATTTCATGATTCAGACATCTCCACTTATCGAATTAGAACGGGTCAGTAAGGTCTATCAGGCTGGAGAAATTCACGTCCGTGCCTTAGCCAATGTCAGCTTTACCATTCAACGTGGAGAGTTTGTGGCGATTATTGGACAATCTGGAAGCGGGAAAACGACCCTTCTCGATATATTAGGATGTCTAAATCGTCCGACTGATGGAGAATATCGACTCGACGGTGATGTCATTCATTCAGTATCCGAGCATGAACTGACAAGGATTAGAAATCGAAAAATCGGATTTATCTTTCAAACATTCCATCTCTTACCTCGAAAAACCGCCGTGGAAAATGTGCAATTACCTCTCCTCTACGCCGGCCTCGATCGAGACGAACAACGGCATCGCGCCCTCGAATTGCTCACTCAAGTGGGACTGGACAATCGAACACATCATTACACGAATCAATTATCAGGAGGACAACAACAGCGAGTGGCGATTGCACGAGCCTTAGTCAATCGACCGGATATCATCCTAGCAGACGAACCAACTGGTAATTTAGACAGTCAATCCGGACACGATGTGCTCACAATGTTTCATCAACTCCACCAACAGGGTCAAACCATTATTCTGATCACCCACGACCGGGACATCGCCTCGCAAGCTCAACGTCGTATCAGTTTGGCCGATGGCGAAATCGTGGCTGACGACTGCGTTTCTACGTCAAGACCAGTGATGGTCTAACCCCGCATAGCCTATGATCCTATACTCGATCATACTTGACGCCTTGAAAAATTTATCGGCAAACCTACTCCGATCAGCTCTGACGATGCTGGGCGTCATTATAGGCGTCGCCTCGGTGATCACCATGATTGCCATTGTCGAAGGCGGACAACTCTGGCTCGTCAGCTCTATTGAACGTCTCGGAACGAATTTACTTTTTGTCTGGGGAAAAACTTTAACGGTCGAAGAACAACGTCAATTCCAAGGTCGCTCAACAGGCTTAGACTATGATGACACTCTGGCCATTCGGCAAAAATTTCCAAATCTTCAGGTCGTACCGCGTCTGGAACTTGATCAACCAATTAAAGCTGGAAGTCGCCACTTCAGCGGAGAAGTCACGTGTACGTCACCGGAATATTCTGAAGCACGAAACTTCAGAGCCACTCAAGGCCGTTTCCTACGTAAAGAAGATATCGCCGAATGGAAACGCATCGTTGTATTGGGCCAAGAAGTTGCCGAACGACTTTTTGGGAGTGAATCGGCCGTAGGCAAAGAAATTCATATTGGCAATCAACGATTTACCGTTGTCGGCGTCATGGAGCCAAAGGGAACAATTTATGGATCGAATTATGATGAGAGGATTTTTATCCCCATCACTACCGCCCTTCGACGCTTTCAAGGAACGGATGCGATACGTTCGTTGCTCATTCACGTCCCAGAACGCGACAGGATGGACCGTGTGATTGAGCAACTCCATGCCTTTCTTATTCAGCGACACGATGGAGTCGACGACATTCGCGTCCGCAATCAAGGAGACTTTCTGAACGCCGTGGATCGCACAATCTGGACGTTTCGTATTGTTCTCGGCGGCATTGCCGTCGTGGCTCTTGTTGTCGGCGGCATTGGCATTATGAATATTATGCTGGTGACCGTGACGGAGCGAACACGAGAGATTGGACTCCGAAAAGCGATCGGGGCCAGACGTCAAGATATTCTCCTTCAATTTCTCATTGAATCCGTGACGATTAGCGTCGTCGGAGGGCTCATTGGCGTGCTCATGGGTATTGTTTTCGCGTATGGGTTTGGAGACTTTGTGGCCCAAGCTATGCCCGGAGGAGGAGATTGGGGGGCCGTGATTCACCCGTCAGCCATTGTGATTGCCTTTTCCTTTGCCGTGATCGTCGGTGTCTTCTTCGGACTCTATCCCGCCATCAAAGCCTCAAAGCTGGATCCGGCCGAAGCGCTCCGTTATCAATAAAAGCATGGCGACATTTC
>BQIY01000590.1 GCA_021604265.1 Nitrospirales bacterium | reverse complement strand
CACCATTACCCGAAAATCATTAACGGCTCTCCAACTCCATCCCGGTCAAAAAGTCCACGCCCAAATCAAAGCAGTGGCCCTCACTCACGATTCCCTGGAATAAATGTGCACTCCAGAGAAAACGTTCTATCAAAGCTAGTGTGGAAGATCATAGGCGGCTGGGTACCAGGAGTGCCTGTTCAGCCGGGTTCCAAAATCAGCGGTTTGGGACGCGCGTCGGCGATGAAATATTAGAATTCATCGATAGCCACAGGGTGCAGGAGGTCGCGAACTGACACGATCCCGACAATGTCCTCCCGGTGAGTGACGGCCAGGTGCCGAGTGCCGGATCGATCCATCAAGTCCGCCGCTTCGAAAATCGGTGCGTCTTGATCAATGGTGATCACGGGGGCAGTCATAATGGTTTCGACGGTGGTTTGGTCTGGCGACCGACGGGTCGAGACCACTTTCCGGACAATATCAGCTTCAGTGACGATGCCCACAATATGCCCCTGTTGTTCGACAAACACGCAACCGATGCGGCGAATCCGCATTAGGGTGGCTGCTAGAGACACGAGGTCTCCGCAATTCACTGAGGCGAGATCCTGTTTCATGAGTTCTTCGACTCGAATCATAGTTGTGCTCCTTTTGTTAGTGAATTATAGATTGAGAGTTCCGAATCCTCTCGTCCCTTTTGGAATCCGCGTCTAAGCCACAAGCGAAAATTTTCCTTTCGGGCCTTTCCCATGCAAAATCGGATAGCAGTGGCGTGGACGCCGGGAGAGATGGAGAAGTGTGTGAATACCGTAAATGAGTGGCTGAAGGAGTATGAGTACTCCCACTGTCATGACCATGAATTTCATTGTGTGTCTCCTGCCGGATTGGTTGTGTCATTGTTTCTCGATGCTCTGAGTATCATGACATGGTGGTGTTACCATGGGGTTTCCGAATTGTTAGCCGCGCGTAACATTTCATGAAGTTTTGGTGAACCGGTGCAATTGAATCTTAGGAATTCATGGGGGAACCCGTCACATTTTCCATTTCTTTAAAAAATATGTCAGGGATATGGCAGATTAAAAAGTGTTGCCGGTCAAATTTTCAATCCGCCGGGAAGGGGCTTGGAATTGCACTTCGGCTTGATTGAGGTTAGTGAGATTTTTGAGCTTGAGGCCATTCCTGGGTATTTTCCCCTCGCGTCGGAGACCATTGGACGGCGACCACCCGGATGATGGCCAATACCACTAATATTCCACCCAAGATCATCCATTGTTCCAGATGGGCTTCCGAAAACCATTTCGAGATAATCTCGGTCAGCATGACCACGAGAATCGTATCGACAATAAACGTGACCTTCACCCGCCCTTCGGAAAAATAGGTCACGGTTGTTTTAAAGACCTCCACAATGGCGAGAATGATCAATGTGTCCACGATGAGTTGACGAAAGACCTGTTCGAGAGGTTCCGTGAAAAGGGATTCTAAATTCAGGAAAATCCTTAGGACGCCTCCAGCGAGTCCTACGAGGATGGTGACAATTAATAAGCTCAGGACGGCTTTGATTCCTTTCATCCAGAAATGGGTCAGATCGGCTTCCAACGCTTTGGCCAGCCAGGCGGATGACTGTTGAAAGGAGCTATTGAACATGGAAGGATCGGGGGACGGCATCGTGGGTTTCATGGGGTTATAATTCATCCTTTGCAACAGGACCTAATAAATCACGAACCGAAAGCATACCGGACACATGGGACTCATTGCCTACCACCAAATGTCTCGTGTAAGTCGCCTTCATGATCCCGGCAGCCTCAAAGATCGACTCTGATTCATCAATGGAGACAATGGGGCTGCTCATGATATCTCCGACTTGGATGTACTCTGAAGGGAAATGAAAGGCCACGACCTTTCTCACGATATCGCTTTCCGTCACAATTCCCACTAACTCTTCCCCACGTTTTACCAACAGGCTGCCAATCCTGCGAATTCGCATCAGGTTGGCCGCGACTGATACCGCTTGGGTGAACTCAACACAGGCCAGTTCTCTGGTCATTAACTTTCCAACTCGTACCATGTTTCTCTCCTTTGTTAATATGAAATTCATGATGAAATGTACCGGATTGGTATTAAATCTGTGTCGCGAGTATATGACGCATGTGTAACATTTCTATGGCTCCCCTCCTTTTGCGATGGATGTCTAGGGTAGAATGACTCGGAAAGGTAGGGGAGTGATGATGTTGGATTGGAGGTATATCGGTATGAAACGATCTGCAGCGTTGATGGGGCTTATGGTAGTGGGAGGGATCTTTCTGGGAGGATGTCAGGGCCCCCAATTTCAAACATTGAAAATTTCAGATAGTCCCAATCGTGTGGTGGCGTTACAGGCTATGCCGGATGCCTATGGCGGAAAAGGCTATGATCACCCGGTGTCGTTCACGAAAGAGGAAATGATGCAAATCATGCAAGGAATCCGGGCCGAAAAAGCCGGTCTCTACAGCGCATCCTTCTCCAATAGCTCACAGACACATCCGGTATTCAGCCCATCAGAGATTGAA
>BQIY01000589.1 GCA_021604265.1 Nitrospirales bacterium | reverse complement strand
CAATGCGTTTATTGATACGGCGATCAGTCATGTCTTTGGAATCTTTTGGGACATGGCCCTCCCACTGGGGTCTGAACCGATTAAAATCGGATTCTGTAATGAGTTTCCCTTCGATGTCGATCACTGGATAGCCTTCGCCATATCGAACCTGCGGTATAACCGTGTCCAGCTTCCAACAACTACGTAAACCGGCGGTCATTTCGCCTCGCGATGCAAACACATTGCTACAGATAGAGGACAGCCATTCAATTGTGGCTTTAGCTATCCACGAGGTTTGGTGTAGTTGTCGATCGGCAAACCCGGCTATTGATTCATCGTTTAAAACATCGTTTGCATAGTCTTGGATCAATAGTAATTTCGCCTTTCTGAAATAAGCCATAGACAAGGGTCGATCGTGACGATAATTGGCCTTACCAAGTTCTTCGAAACGTTTGGCATGGCCTTCAATTTGAGGCCAACGATCGGTGTCATTAAATGCCTGATAAGGTGTGCGGTCACCCTTGGTGAGATTGCATGATCTATGTGCAATCACTAACTCACTGCGCTTTCTACCAATTCTGGTAAGACTTCTTGGCAGGATATGCTCGATATGTGTTTCTGACCCCTTTAGCGCCTCATGGAACCCGATTATGGTGGCACAGTACGGACAATGTTCTTCTTGCTCTTTCCATAGCTGATAGCGAAGCAGTTTTGTTGCAGTGGGAACTTCTCCCGCATCAGATATTTCCTTCGCGGCTATTTTTCGTTTCTTGTTATTATTTTGTGAACGTTTTTCCCATTGATTGCGTGTTTCAGCTCCGGATCCAAGTTCTCGGGCTGTTTCGATAATAACTTCGGTTGGCGTTGTACCAAGCGCATCGATGCAACTGTTGACTACACGTTTCAATTCACGCAGTGCACCATCGACAACATCATTACCTGTCGGACGATGATGATCGAGCCTGCCTGAAGTTTCAGGTTTTGTGAATCGACCAGGATAGACTGCTTGAATTGCAGCATCTTCATCGACTCTGGGCTGTTCGACCGAATCGATATCGCAAGTGGAGACCTGCATCCAATTTGCCAGATTCTCCAGTGCCTTGATCGAGTAGGCACTTCGTCCACCTTCAAAACCCATCTTGGTAAAGCGATCAAACTTTTCATGTTTTCGTAGAATATTTACGAATGTCACCATGCTTGCCGGTAGTGTGCGGTATGGGTTTGAATCACCTTGCTTAAAGTTGGCTTTCAATATTCGCTTGTGCCAAGTGTCAGTATCAAGTTGTTCTGGAGAACCGAGGTCAGCCAGAAAATTGATTATCTGAATTTGAGTAACAGGTTCGAGCGCTAACCATTTATCAAGTACGCCCAGTTTTTTAAAGGAAACCAGAGTTGTATTTCCTTTCAACTCATCTCGGCTTGAGCGTTCAAGGTTTAGACTTCTTGTATCTGGACGAGGGCAGCCGGCAGCTTCCAATTCTTTGTAGAGTGCTTTGAATGTAATTGTGCCATCAGCCCGTAGTTTCTCCGGGTTATACAGGATGCTGCGAATCGCCTTACGTTGATCTTCTGAAAGATGCGTACATCGTCGACCCATGCCCCATCGCATGTCACCGAGAGTCTTTTCAATACGAAAGTTCTGAGCTGCAATTTGTGCCCGCGGTGCTCGTGGCAGATTGATTTCAAGTGGGCATTTGCCGACCATTGCCTGAGGAGATTTTAATGGCCGTTGATAAAAAATTGCATCCTTGAAATACTTTTTTACTGGTTCTGACTTGTAAGTATTTTTGAGTATAGGGTGGAATTGTTCTTGTACGGCCCATATCTGATCATATTCGTCTTCAACCATTTTTCTCAGAGCGAACAGGTCAGAAATGTTGTCACGTTCTATCTTTAATCGAACAGGTAATCCGAGTTCGCTAGTTCTATATTCGAGATATTCTCCGAGAGTGATCGTAGACACACCATATTTGGCTGCAAGCTCTTGTAGTTCCTGTGTTAGTAAATGAGATCCCGATTTTACTGCGCCCAAGTCCGGGTCATCGGTGGCTCGAAACTCACCCTTGTAACCGCGATTTTTTGTGATACGGAGAAAGACTTGCATTAACTCTTCAAGCTCGATCCGCTGTCTTGCCGCGCGGGCTCGCAGTGTTGAAAACCCGGGACCCGGGTGAGGAGGGATCTTTTTATGATCGAGCCCAAGGAGTCTAGCCAGATAAGCAACCCTTCTGACTCGTCGAGCACGTCGTTCTATCTGGCGACGTTGTGTACGCGCTTCCCGACGTCCTGCTTTTTTAGGCTTCAGACCAGCTTTACCGGATTCAAGTGGTTCTGAGAAGATTCTTATGGCATGCCAAGGACTGCCAATGAGGTTTCCGGATTCATCCAATTCCAGTGCGGCTGCACCGATTGAAGCTGTACCGAGATCGATTCCGAGACGATACTTCATTAGTTGTCTCCTTCACTTGGTTGGTTTATTATTATTCGCGTATCAATTATTCCGATGGTGGGGACTATCGGCAACAAGGCTATGTGCATATGCAC
>BQIY01000588.1 GCA_021604265.1 Nitrospirales bacterium | reverse complement strand
AAAATACTGGACTCGCCGAATAGCTGTTTCAATTGAGATGAGTTGTTAGCAAGGTATCCCCAGAATTTTACTTTCAAATTCATATCACTCGCCAAATGTTGTAGCGTAGAGAGATATGGACCATCACCCACAATATCAACCTCATGCCCGGATAGATCTTCCATTTCAGCCATTGCTTGAAGGACGTGCTGAATACCTTTCCGTTTAAACAGTCGACTGACGACGAGCACACGAGCCTGTTTTTGCTGACTTGAAAGAAACTTATTGAGATCGATGCCATTCGGAACAATCGATACCGAGACGGTCGGACACTGTTTTAAAACAAGATCCCGAACTGTTTCACTGGGAGAGACGATATGAGTGGCTGATTCAACAACTTTTCGCCATATGGGAGACAGGAGCTTATGTAATCCTTTAAATCGATCAGGATTATATCCCGGCACATCAGAGCCGTGTACCGTAAGAATATAAGGAAAACCAGTATTTTTTTTCACAACCCATGATACGATGCCATCGGGAAACACGAAATGGGTATGATTAAGATCGTATTGTTTTGTTTTGATGAGCTTAAGGGACAGGGGAATGGCTGAAGCAATATAAGATGCCAATTCCGGAGGATAGCAAACAACCTGGCTCGTCCGAATACAAGAAGCTCGGTAAATATGGATCCCATGCTCTTGATGAGAAGAAGGCTGGTCACCAAACTTCATCGTGATGAGATCGACATCGTGTCCTAATGCTATTAATTGCTGAGAAAGGCCGAAGACGACCTTGGCCCCACCCCCACCAACCGGAGGAAATTCATAACAATGGGTAAGGATTTTCATACGACAACAAACTCGGAAGTCATGGAGAACAACCCTGCAGAACCAATGCTTCTCGTCCGCCAATCAAATTGAGACAGCAATAAGAAGGATTCATATCGCACATTGTATAAATTTCCGTGAAACACCTTACACGCATTAAGCACATCTACACAAAATATATAAGAACTGAAGATTGAATAACAACTCGACTTGAAAGGTCGTATAGTTAATGACGGATGAAAGGAACAAAGACTCATTTCGAAGATTTCTTGACCAAGAATGGCTCTTTGCTGTGAGTTTTCCGATAGATAGCTATTGAAAATTCAGCCATGTAAACTACGGAACAATCAGCAAGTTTCTCCCTTCAAGATAGGTCTTTAGGTTGACAATTGAAGCGAACCTCTTAACTCTCAGTGTATAAATATTCCGTATTGTTGACCTGAGAAGTTCTACTCGACGCTTCAATCATAAGAACGAACGCAGCGTGACTGAGACCCGACAGGAGATAGCATTTGGAGAAGACAGACCTCGACAATCAATTCCCGAAGGTGACGGTTGGAACCTTGAGTCGAAACGGGATTCAGCGTCTCCGGATATCAATTCCCACCATTCAACAACTCGATTATCCCAACCTAGACTTTTTGGTCGTGGATGGCGGCTCGACGGATGAGAGTATCGAATATCTTCAGCAGTTTCCGAACATTCGCATTGTGACTCTCGAAGGGGAATTTAGCGTCACCAAAGGGAGAAACCGTCTGGTACGTGAAGCCAACACCCCCTATGTCTTCATGGTTGATAACGATATCGAAATCATCGACCCACAGTTACTGAGAAAACTGTTGAGGCGTTATCAACAACACCCGGACCTTGCCTTCCTTTCGCCACTGGTGCTGGATGCCGATACGGAGATGTTGAGCGAGGTTGGACTTTCGCACACTCGAATCCAACGTAAGCAGCCTCTCGACCGAGTACTTGGTCACGGGCTTGTGGAAGCCAGCGGATACTATGGAAATTGCGTGCTGTTTCGAACTCAGTTGCTAGAAAATCTCGGAGCACATGATGAACGTTACCCCTACCACAATAATGACTATGATCTCGGCGCCCGAGCTTACCTGAAAGGGTTTCGAGTCATGATTGAGACGGATCAATATGTGATCCATCATGGGTATGCTGCCAGAGTCCAGCTTTCCCCGGTCGCCTGGCGGTACCAGTATCATTTGAGCAGCATGTGCCGCATTATCTGCAAGAATTATCGTTTCAAAAATTTGCTCTTTTGGCTGCCAGCAACAATCGGATGGACCTTGATCAAAGCGCTTCGTCTATCCGTCATAAACCAGTCGGCTCGCCCCCTCCTCTCGACAGGTAAATCTTTCTACTACTTTCTACGAGACTTGCCCGATACGTTACGAATGAGAAAACAGACTCAACAAAGTAGGGTTGCGTTAGAAGACAGCTTCTTGAAAATTCCTCCCGCACGTTTTTGACACACCTATTTTTCAGGCGCATCAACAACCGTGAGTCACTCATTCACGTTTCATGGATTTACTTGCTGAATGCGAACTGTGCAGGGTCTTGGCCTGTGAGATTCTGAAGGAGTGTACGATAGGTCTGATAGGCATTCGTTAAATCCTCTGAGCTACTGCGATACCAGAAGTCCATCCGTTCACGAACCTTCTGGATCTCCGTGGTAAAGTCGTGTTCAACCATACCGGAATCATA
>BQIY01000587.1 GCA_021604265.1 Nitrospirales bacterium | reverse complement strand
ACGCCATGCCGAAGCGGATGGCGAATGGGATTGAACTCAATCGTGTGGCTCTTCTCTTAGCTGTCATGGAAAAGCGTCTCGGGCTTCATCTGTCTGGCCAGGATGTGTATATCAATATCGTTGGAGGATTGCAGATCGATGAGCCCACAATGGACCTGGGTATTGTCGTCGCCGTTGTCTCAAGCCTTCGCGATCGTCCGATCGATCCCCGTACGATTGTTCTGGGGGAAGTTGGTCTTGGGGGAGAAGTTCGTCCTGTCAATCAGGTCGAAGTTCGAGTCCGTGAAGCCATGAAGCTTGGTTTTGAACGCTGCCTGCTCCCTGAAGGAAATCTGAAGAAATGGAAGCCGATTTCAGGTATGGAAATGATCGGCATTCAAGAAATTCGTGGTGCGTTTGATCTGGTGATGGCTGATGCCTGATACAACGCGGGGAGGCGGTTGGCAATCAACCCTGGGTCGGTGTGTACGCTGTCTGCTTATGGCAAGTCTTCTGATTCAAGGTTGTACGACGGTTGCCATTCAGCCAGAGCAAACGGTGTCTCATCAGAAATCCCGTGACATTCTTGCAGCATTAAAACTGAAGGAAGCCAGTATTCAAAACCTCAAAGGGTTGTTTCAAGCTTCGATTACCGGCTCAATTCTGCCAATTTCCAAAACCTTGCCAGGCGTGGTGTTTTATACACGGCCGAACTCGATTCGCTTGAAAGGGTTCACGCCTATTGGAGGGACTTTTTTTCAATTTATACGAGAAAATGATGCCTATCGGTTGATGATGCCGGCGAGTGGTCGTTTGACGACAGGAAACATTCAGGAACTCGGGCGAGCCGGGGATATGGGGCGAATCGTTGGCCTGAGTTTACGCGCGATGGATGCTGTGCTTGGAAAGATCCCGGGCCTCACCCTTGACCGCCTTGACATGTATGAAGATGACAGAGGGTTTCGTCTCGATATCCCGACATTGTCTGACGAGGCAACCCAGGAAGGTGATGTGTCTCTGACACGTCTCTGGGTGGATAAGCAGCGCTATGATATTTTGTACGTTGAATATTTTGATCAAGAAGAGGAGATGCTCATGAGCATTGCGTGTCAGGACTTTCGGATGGTTTCTGTCCTGATAGATACTTCAGAATCGACGATTCATCTCCCGTTTCAGATTAGAGCCGAAGATGATCGATTGTCTGGATCCGTCACCTTGACATTCCAGGAGCTTGCCGTCAATACCGGGTCATGACACGCGAAACGCCTGAACGTTTTTTCTTTTGCTCTGACAATCCTCCGGAAACTCATTAGGCCATGCGAATTCTTGCGGTTGAAACGGCAACAAGCCAACAAAGTGTTGCTGTCTTAGAAGACTCACAAGTCCTGGGGGCTCGTCATCTCGATGCGCGAGGTTCTCATACGAGACGGCTTATCCCCACGATCGATGATTTATTGACTTCACTTCAGTTAAAACTGAGCGATTGCTCTGGACTTGCTGTCTCCATTGGCCCAGGGTCGTTTACCGGGTTACGGGCAGGCTTAGCTGCAATGGCTGGGTTTCGAGCTGCGCTCGATATCCCTTTAGTGGCCGTTCCGACGCTTGAAGCCATGGCCTGGAATGTTCAGACAGATTATGAGCTTGTCTATCCCATGCTGAAAGCTAGAGCACATGAAATGTATTGGGCGGGGTTTCGGTGGGAAAACGGGGAGCTCGTGCGTGTCATTGATGATCAAGTCGGGTCGATTGAGCAGATGGTTCAATCAGTGAAAGAACCCGCCTTGGGCCTGGGAGAAGCCTGGCTGCATTCTCAGGGCGCGATTCTAGAGCAATCAACATTGCTTCGTTCCGCACCGTCGGAGACTCATGCGGCAAGTGCGGTGAGTGTCGGCTTGGCGAGTCTTCAACGATTCGCCTCTGGTGATGTGACAGCAGTTGGAATAGCGCCGCGCTATATTCTCCCGCCGTATGCGGAACTGCCAAAGAAGCAGAGTGGGACTCAATGATGAATAAAAGACGAGAGGTGAAGGGATTTTCAATTTCTCAAGCATCACTTGAAGATCTTGATGAATTGGAAGCTCTTGAAGCCCGGGTATTTTCAGTGCCATGGTCTCGAAAGTCATTTGAAGCGGAGCTGATCGGCAATGAATTTAGCCTGATATTTGTCGCGCGTTGTGAAGATGCGGTTAATCACGCATCAAGCGATCGGCCGTGCTCCACACCACGGATAGTTGGGTATATTTGTGCCTGGACCGTTTTTGAAGAACTACGTTTTATGAATATTGCGGTTGAGGCTGATAATCGGCGCCAAGGGATTGGTTCAGAATTATTAAATAAAATCATGGAGATAGGCGTGAGTCACGGGGCTCAACGTGCACTCCTGGAGGTTCGGGTGTCGAATGATTCCGCTCAGGCTCTCTACGGGCGTTTCGGGTTTACCACATACGGGACGCGACGTCACTACTATACGAATCCTACCGAGGATGCTATGCTTATGGCACTGGAGCCTCTCGTCCTTCCGGGCGCAACATTCTGAGAATTGGCCGT
>BQIY01000586.1 GCA_021604265.1 Nitrospirales bacterium | reverse complement strand
TGTCACCCCTGCCAGGCTTTGGCTGATCTTTTGACCATTGTTGAACACAGAGACCACGTGCATACCTACCTTAGCTCCAATCTCAACAAGGGAGTGCGTGATATTGTTTCCGTCTCCAATATATGCCAGCTTTAAGCCTTTCGCGTGGTCTCTGTGTTCAACAATGGTCAAAAGATCAGCCAAAGCCTGGCAGGGGTGACAATCGTCCGTTAACCCGTTGATAACAGGAATCGAGGTGTGTTGAGCCCATTCTTCTAAGGAGGCTTGGTTGAATGTTCTTACAACGAGTCCATCCAAATATCGTGTTAAGACTTTTGCCGTATCGGCTAAGCTTTCCCCACGACTCAATTGGATTTTTTCGGACGCAAGAAAAATGGCTTGTCCACCCAGTTGATTCATGCCTGCTTCAAACGAAACCCTGGTCCGCGTAGAAGGTTTTTCAAAAATAAGACCAAGCGTTTTGCCCTTCAACGGAAAGGTAGAGCGCCCCTGTCTTCGGGCAGCCTTCAGTTTTTGAGCAAGTGCAATCAAATGGTGAATCGTATCCCGGGGAATGTCGGCCACCGTTAGCAGGTCTTTGGGGAGAGCTGTCGTCTTTTTGCGTGGTGCGACAGAAGTAGATTTTTGAGTACGAGAGGACTGACTTGATGGTGACATGATTTATCGATGTTTAGAAAGAACTTCAGAGAGGACGGACAAGAGCCGGTCAATCTGTGCGTGGCTGATGATTAAGGGAGGCACAAATCTGAGAACTTTTCCCATTGTGCAGTTTATGAGGACCCGTCGCTCCAAGCATTCCAAGACCAGAGGTTTTCCGTCTATGGTTAATTCTAGACCCTGGAGTAGGCCCTTTCCACGGACTTCCTGAATACAGGAGAATTGTTCTTTCAGGGAACTGAGTCCTTTGGCTAAATAGTGACCGGCAGCCTGGCCCTGTTCAAGTTTCCCGCATTCAATAAGGAGTTCTAAGACTTTTAAGGCTACCGCGCAGGCTAAAGGGTTGCCTCCAAACGTGGAGGCATGCGTGCCTGGCTCAAATGCCGCTGCGACGTTGTCGGTGGCCAAACAGGCCCCAATGGGAATGCCTCCCCCTAGCCCCTTAGCTAACGTCATAATGTCAGGTTGAATTTCGAACTGTTCGTAAGCGAATAACGTCCCTGTTCGTCCCATCCCCGTTTGGACTTCATCAAAAATGAGGAGAATTTGTTGCTCGGTGCAGAACTCTCGAAGTTTTTTCAAATAGGAAGGATGAGGAACTATAATCCCACCTTCAGCCTGAATGGGTTCTAACATCACAGCTGCCGTTTGTGGAGTTATGTTGGCTTTCAACGCCTCTAGATCATTGAATGGGGCGTAGCGAAATCCAGGAACAAGCGGTCCGAAGCCTTCTTGTAATTTTGGCTGTCCGGTTGCCGTGAGGCTCGCCAATGTTCGTCCATGAAAAGAGTTGATCATGGTCAGAATTTCAAAGCGTTCCGGACCGAAGGTGTTGTGGGCATACCGTCTGGCTAACTTAATGGCGGCCTCGTTGGCTTCTGTTCCGCTATTGCAAAAAAAGACTTTGTCGGCAAAGGACAGTTCTACCAGCCTTTGGGCCAATTTGGTTTGGGGTTCGGTGTAAAACAGGTTGGAGGTATGAATGAGTTGTCGGGCTTGTCGTGTGATGGTCTCTACCAGATCCTGGTGGGCATGACCTAAAATATTGACGGCAATCCCCGCGAGACAATCGAGATATTCCCTGCCTTCTGCATCATACACGAGGCATCCATTTCCCCGAACAAGTGAAATGGGTAGGCGGGCATAGGTATTCATCAAAAATCTATCCGCATTATCTTGGAGTTCACTTGTAATCATATTGGCAAAAACCCGCGTGAATGCAGGCGAATTTATCACACGACTTCTTCGGTTCGCAATAATGAGCTAGGTGGGAGATTGGTCGGATAACAAAAAGGCAGGAGAAGAGACTCCTTCCCAGAGCCCAATTCAGGTAAAGGAGCCTTTAAATGCTAAATATCGTTACGGCTGGTCAGGAGACTGCCGCCGAAGATCATAGGCTAAGCCCAATCTGCTCAATGTCCATATAAGCCACTTTGAGGGATCAAAATTATACCAGCGAACCCCATTTCGATAGTCACTTTGATACATATGATGATAGTTGTGATATCCCTCTCCAAATGTGAGTAATGATATCCACCAACTATCCCTGCTCGAATCAGATGTGCCATGGGGTTGATCGCCCCAGATATGGCAAATGGAATTGATAAAAAACGTTGAGTTTAGAACAAAGAAAGTACGTGCAAGCCCAGCCAGCAGAAAACATCCGAGACCGCCAATCCACCCATTGTAGAGAAATCCCACTACGAATGGCAGCACAAGTCCAGACAAAAGAATGGGAAGGTAATATTTGTCCTGCCACAAAATCAGAGGGTCCTGAAGAAGGCGTGTGGCATATTTGGGGTCACGATTGGGATCCTTCCAGAAAATCCAGCCACACTGGGCTTTTGGCACAGCCATTGTGGCTGGATTT
>BQIY01000585.1 GCA_021604265.1 Nitrospirales bacterium | reverse complement strand
GGCCAAGGTGCCCCACAGACCAAGCACAGCACACCTTACATCGGACCTCCTGGCAACCAACCCTAGTCCATATGCCGTCCCCATGGATAAACCGAAGTACCCCAACGGAGCAGCGCCCACGGCAAGTTCCGTTCTGACCCAATCAATTGCGGCCCCCCACTCCTGCGCCATGCGGTCAAGGGAATGATCCTCAGCAAGGTCTTGCAACATCCCTGTTCGTCCACCTTCGGATACCTGTCTAAGACCGTGATCCGGGCCATCCATTGCAAGAATGGCAACGCCCGCCTCAGTCAATCGCTCGGCTAACAGGGAAACTGGCTGCTGGTATCGATTGCCTGAGGCTCCGTGCCCGAAGCAAACAAGCCCACGAATACTGCCGGTACCTGGCAACCAGACAGCGCCAGTGATGTCACGTTCCACGTTGCTGCTGATACGAAACTCTCTCGTAGAGACACCGGAAAGGTCCACGCTCTCCCAAACTTCAGTAGTTCCACGCATGGACCCATATCCTTTCCTAAGCTCCTTTGTCGCGGTTGCTGCCGCCATACACAATTCACCAATCGCGGGCACCGATAGCTCCTGTTGGGTTGCACCTCACAATAGATTAATTTTATATCATAATATAACTATTTGAAACTGGTTCACACTTGGGCCAAAGTTGTCGGTTCGTGTCCTGGAACAGGCAAACGACCGCCTTCCTCTCAACATCAATTTCCCGAGGTGACTTTCGGAAAACCCAACGTCAACAGATGCCTGCCCCTTTGGAATTTTATGAGGGCATAACCTCCTCAATAAAGAGGCAAAGAGGTTGTCTCTTTGAGTTGCTCCATCGAGAAGCTGACACTCACATCGGACATATCGATCGCACGGATCATGCGCTTGTAGAGATCATCATATTCAGAGATATCGCGCAGGGACACTTTGAGTAGATAGTCGATATCGCCAGCCATCCTATGGCACTCAATGACCTGTGGTATGTCGACAATCACCTTTGAAAAGGCGGCCAACCAGTCTTCTGTGTGATGCGGCACCCGGATTTGTATAAATCCAACTAAACTGCGACCAAGCTTTTCACGATCAAGCAACACCACCTTCTTTCGAATGATGCCGAGTTCCGTCATCTTCCGGATACGCTTCCAGCATGGTGTCTGTGAAAGACCGACGCGTTCTGCAATCTTTGCCAGCGCCGTGTCAGCATCCTGCTGCAAAATGGTCAGGATTTTTCGATCAGTATCGTCCAACATCACTTCAGACCTCCATTTGTAGAATATAATTCTATAAATGGAGCATTTTACAATTAAATTTAGCCGGTATTTCTCTGCTTCTACGGATACGTTTTCTGCTCCGCATCAATGGAGTTGATGGAATGAAGGCGTTTACCGAGCACCCCCGAAGCGTTAACGAGAGCTACTTTCAACATTTATGCAGTGCTGCTTCCTTCAGCCTGAGGATGCTGCGGCTTGCCATTTGCTGTGTGATTCACGGCGTGTTCCCATTCGTCTTTGCCCAAACAGGTAGTCGTGAAATCAAGCGTCTACACGAGCTCATGGTAACAAATCGGATGCGCACGCCGCCTGACGTCTGAGGTAGAAGCTGCAAGAAGAAATCAGGGAAGCGTGGAAACAGAACTACCGGATTCACTACCTGAAATTTCCAAGGGCGCTCGTACAACCTCAGCAAGACAACCCGAGCATAAGATGCGTCCACCATCCCCCGATAGCAGCTCTTCTATCGAGACTCTGGTCCGTACAGCTGTTCAACTTCAAACTCTGACTCATTCCAGTTGAGGCGATAGGCTGACTTTTCTATCCGTTCAAGGATGATTGATTGGCTTTCTGACTTCTCCAAAGCGACGGGATCTATCTTCCACGCTTCCATCCGCTTCAGATAGTCCTTTGGTGGCAAATCAGGGCCGAGGGCCAAAGGGTCTTGAAGGAGGCTGAGCCAAGTTCCTGCACGGCAGATGGCTATTGTGCGACTACCGTCTGATATTCTGACAACCGGCATAGCGAAATCGGTGGCTCCATCACCATCGAAATCACCATCCATCCATCGTGGCAAGATCCAGGCCTTGAGCTGATACCGAGGGGAAAGACCACAGCTCGCAGCCTGCTCAAACTCTTCCGGGAGGAAGATTGCACTTTCAATGTCGGTGTTTCTTTGAATCTCTTCCGCAGTTCTGGGGATCAGCAAACATCCGTTGAAACGTAGATAGACCAGTCGCGCGTTTTGACCGGGCTGGAGATCTGCAAGGCCCATATCCTGAATTTTCAACCAGCCAAGCCCTTGTAGCTGACCTCGACTTTTCTCGTGGGAAGCACCAGCGGCAAAGCTGAACCGCCGCACTTGCTGCGGTGCATTGATGCCGCCTGTATTTGGCCCGTTGTTTACGGCATTGCGGAAATGCCACCCCTCCAGGTCTCGAGAGGAAACACTAAAACGCGGGGTTGGTGTGTCAGATGTGAGGTCTGAGCCATCGTTACTGCGAATGTCTATCCGCCAACCAAACTCAATGGGATGTAGTTCCA
>BQIY01000584.1 GCA_021604265.1 Nitrospirales bacterium | reverse complement strand
CAATGGGATCTAAGTTTCAGATTAGACCCACATTAAAAGCTTCTAATGAAAGGGGAGGCCTGAGGTATCTGAGCGGGGCAGGGTGAGGGAACGAGCGCGGATGACAGATGTGAAGGTGATCAGCGCGTGTTTTTGTTCAGAAAGTCTGGCCGGGCCTGCACGCATGCGGATTGAGGGAACAGAGATGTGTGTCGTGGCACGAGTCGGAAGCCATGTGTGTGCTCGTGGTCGGTCTTACCAGCGTAGGTGGAGAATCTTCTGTTGATTCTGAACAACGTCAATCTGTTTCTCAATGAGTTGCTGTTGAGAATTTGTTGCTTTGAGCACATAGGTTCCGGTGGGAATATTGAGGAAGACCCAGGGTCCTTCGACTTGAGTCGCAGGGATATCAAATGTCACCGGTCCATCTAGTTGATGGACGGTAATCGCAACATTGGAGAGAAATGCGCCGCTTCCCTGTACGAGAATCAGCTTGACCGGATATGACGGATAGGTCAGTTGGCGTTCTTCCAAGCCGACTCCGGCGGTAAAATATTCAAACCCTTCACCTTTGTAGAGAGGAAAGATCAGAGGGCCTTTGGGAATGCTGCCCGTGTATGGCACGGTTAATGTCGATTCTGTGACCTCCATGGCCGCGGTGTCCGCAAAGGCATGGGTGGAGGAAAACAGGAGCATGCAACTCAAAAAACTGAAAGTCAGCTTCCAAAGGGAATCCTGGTGTTTGATCATGAAATTGGGTTGGTTGCTGATGCTCGGTTTTGAGAAACATTGTACCTGTTGATCACCCATTTGATTCCTCCTTCTAGTCTTAGCCGAACTGTCAAAATTTTTCCGATGAACCGTCCTGCACGATCTTTTGCCTTTGCACGACTTCTGCTGAAAAGATACCTCTGCCTTACGGCAGCGTCAAGACTCCGGCGCCTTGAATTGTTCCAGCTTTTAACTTTTGTAGGGCCATGTTCGCAGCCTCTAATGGAAATGATTGAGTGTGCGTCTTGATGGGAATGGCTGACGCTTCTTGAAAAAGATCCAAGCCGTCTTGTTTCGTATTGGCCGTAACGCTTTGAATCGTTCGTTCATGAAACAAGTCCTGGGCATAGTCGAGCTGTGGGATCGCGCTCATATGAATGCCGGCTAACGCGAGCGTGCCGCCTTTCTCAAGCGCCCGAAGCGCCGGCGGCACAAGTTCTCCAGCAGGGGCAAAAAGAATCGCTCCGTGTAAGGGCTCGGGAGGTCCTTCTGCGGCCTCACCAACCCATACGGCTCCTAATTGACGAGCCAGGGTACGATGGCCTTCTCGATGAGAACAGACATAGATTGAGCATCCCCAGTGTTGGGCAATTTGAATTGTGATATGAGCGGAAGCGCCAAATCCATAGAGCCCGAGCCGCTGCCCCGGTTGGATGTGACTGCGTCGAAGGGCACGATAGCCGATCATACCTGCACATAAGAGCGGTGCGGCTTCTTCGTCGCTAAACACAGATGGAATGGGATAGGCAAAGTGTTCCGGCACCAACGCATATTCGGCGTATCCGCCATGGGCGTGATAGCCGGTAAACATGGCATGTGCGCAAAGGTTTTCACGACCGTTCCGGCAAAACTCACATTGTCCGCACGTTTGTTGAAGCCAGGCAACCCCAACCCGGTCTCCTTCTTTCAGATAATGAACGTGTGGCCCGATTTGGTCAACAATACCGATCGTCTCATGCCCAGGAATAATGGGTCTGGTCGAACGGGGTAATTCGCCTTCAACGATATGAAGGTCGGTTCGGCACACGCCGCAGACCTGAACTTTGACGCGAACTTGCCCTGGGCCGGGTTGAGGATCGGGAAGAGTGGTGAGACGAAGAGGATTTTTTGAGACATCCCCTTCCTGTTCAAGAATCATGGCTTTCATACAGGCTTGTATCCGTGAAGCGGATCTCGTAATTCGTCTAACTACAAGAGGGATTCTTAGGAGATCATAGATACGAACGACGCTTCACGTCCCTCCTTTTATAGAAGTAAAAGAGTTTACTGTGTTAAACGGTCGGGAATTTCTGCTATTCCTTTTTCTGGGGCGAGTGTGCGTAGGTTTTGATCAATGGGTTGAAGTTCGTCAATGTCTTTTTTACTGCCGGCTCCCAGTTGTTGGAATTTTCGCGCCGAAGGTAGCACACGGCTTTCGAGGGAGGCGACGGAAGCATTGTAGGCTTCGACGGCCTTGCTCAGAGATCCGCCAACCTTGATGAAATGGTCCACTAACACACCCATACGCTCTGACAGCTCTTGTCCCAAAGTACTAATGCGTTCGGCATCTGCGGTGATCTGTTCCTGTTTCCACCCGTAGGCGATAGCTTTCAGCAAGGCAATAAACGTTGTTGGTGTCGCGATGACGATGTTTTTATTTATGGCTGATTCGATAAGTGACGGGTCACGTTCGGCAGCGGCGGCGAGAAATGAATCATTGGGGATGAACAGCACCACAAACTCTGGAGAGGCTTGAAACTGATCCCAGTACTCTTTCGACGAGAGTTGATTGATATGCTGTT
>BQIY01000583.1 GCA_021604265.1 Nitrospirales bacterium | reverse complement strand
CACGAGCCGGTAAAACTCGACACTATGCAGATACCCTTCCTGAATGGTTAAGGGCGATGGAACATCGACAACAACCAAATCATAGCGCTCCACAGACTTTCCAAGAAAATGCTTGGCATCATCGACAACCAGTTGCCACCGGTCTAAGCGTTCCAACATCGCTGGATCGGTAAAAAACCGTCGACCACCTTCCAACACAGCGCTATCAAGCTCCACTGATGTAACGCTTCCAGAAAAGGGATAGACTTTCGAAACCGACGATAAGGTTCCATTACCAATCAGCAAGGTCTTGTGCGGGCGCATCAGGGCCGCAGGGACCAAGGCAATATAATAGTTTAAAGATTCGAGGTCGGTAGAATTCAAATTCTGCAGCCCATCGAGGTATAAATAGCGACTGCCTGTCTCACTCTCCAGAACTTCGACTTTTTGATAGGCCGAATTCACAGAATACAGAACCTCGACCCCACGAATCCCATGTTTCTGTTCGTACAAACTCGCGGTGCTGTGAAAGTCTAATTGATGAGTAAAGATGATGGCACACAGCGTCAAGCCTATGTAGACAGTCGTCAATCGCACATTTTGCAGAGTCAAATAGAGGATCACCCCGAGAATCAACCAGTAGGGCGCAAGGAGATAAACGAGCGGCTTATCCCATGACCACGCCACAAGGACGAAGCCGCTCATAAATCCGACAAGTTCAAATGCATAGAACGTCCGCAGACGTGCCGCATTAGATGCCGCGGGCAGGTCCCAGGTCGACAGTAATCGTGGCAGGACTGTGGCAAAGATGGCATTGAAGATAAGGGCATATCCGAACAAGAAAACCATGAACGCATAGCCACCGGCATCCACGTAACTCAACCACGCAGCGAGGTATCGATAGGAGAACGGGAACGTGAGGTGAAGGAAGACCGAGGCAATCAACAGATAGTGAAAGAGGCGTACAGAGAGTCGTAACGCAATGAGATACCCAACCGATAGACCGAGAAAGAAAGACGCCGTGACGAGGACAATGACGACTTCTTCACCATACAGAATGGAGACAAAGTCGCGGATCATGACAAATTGCGCGATACTTAACGCAACACCAATGAGGAAAAGTGTGCCGCATGGCTTCTTCATCAGCGACTTCCGAGCAGTCTGCTTTCTGGAGCCGAAGAGCTCACGAGGTCAGCCTTTCCGGAAATTGGCTTGTTTGTCAACCGAATTCCAAGTGAAAGTCATGCTTCGCTCTATCTGAGCCACAGGCAAAATTGTGCGCTGAAACGGTAGATCATTATGAATGTTGAGGCTAAGCAGATCTTACTTTTGACAATCTTCGTCTTTCCATGTGGATACAGGCTTTATCCTATAGGGAATATTCTCTGTGAGGAGCAAACAGAACAGCCGAATACAGGCCTCTCTTCATCTTAAACGATTCCGTATTTATGACAAGTTCAGCAAGCACCCTCTCTTCCATTTCATTACTCGTGAAGGAACGGCGGGGATTTTTCCTGGATACGATAGGCCAGATGATCTCCGAACAACGGTTTTTCTATTTACCCATGAATCAAATAGATCTTCATTCTCTTATGAACAGCGACATACTTGACTCTGCCACGCACTCGTCGCTCTCCAAGCGTTGCCCCCACCTCCTGATCAAGGACCGCATCAACCCGTTCAAAGTCCACGAGCTCGATATCCATAAAACGTAGAAACACAACATTAGCATTTGCTGGGATATCATTGTTGCCGTCACCATCAAAATCCCATCCTCTATCGTTTGCAACTACCACCGTTCCATACGCCGTAGAATCCGTCGCCCGCATCGTCACGCTCGTGCCGAACCCTGGAGGCGAATTGGTCGCAAATTTCGTTAAGTACGGCCCGTTGAAGTTCATCCAACGATTGGTCTCCGTATTCAGCGGGTCAGATTTATCCAGAAGAAGACGTGCAGGAAGCGACAAAGGATTTGCGCTGTCACCACCGAATTCAATGGCCGGAACACCTCCAGCATCCAGCGGAAGAATGGAGCCAACATCGGCATAATACTCTATGATGGCCGTCTTGTAGGTCGCAACGGCTGCCACGAGCGCGTTGGTCTTGGATTCGGCCATGACCTCGAAGACTTTAGGCAACAACAAGGCAACTAAGACGGCAATAACTGCCAGCACCCCAATCATTTCGATCAAGGTAAAACCGGCACGCGTTGCTCGTCGCTCGTTGCTCGTTGTTTTCAGCATTGCCTTTTGCACGTTGCCCTGTACTATCGTTTTCCTTCTTTCGTTTTACGAGATACGATTCACGAACAGCGAGCGACGGGTTTTTACAAGGTTGGCGCCAACGCCACGGCATCGATTTCTTCCGCCCCGGAATCAAGATTCATATCCGATCCGTCAAGAAACATCGTCGCGGTAGCATCGGTGGAACCAGTGCCGGTCGACGTCACATCAAGAATGAAAATATCCTGAGCTTCGGCGGAAATACCCACCCCGTTTCCCACCCAATTATCAAGCTTATCCAACGTGACTAAAACCTGCCCGGACTGCAAGGC
>BQIY01000582.1 GCA_021604265.1 Nitrospirales bacterium | reverse complement strand
GGCTTACTGATCATTTTCATACCATTGGAGTACACGATATTCTTGTCGTGGGCGGATATAAATCTGAGACGATTGATATTCCAGACATCAAATTGGTAGTCAATGCGGAGTATGAACAGACCAAAGAGCTGTCTTCCTTGTATACGGTGTTGGACGATTTAGATCGGCCAGTCATTGTGTCGTACGGGGATATTCTATTCAAAAACTATATCTTGCTCCGCTTGCTCAATGAGCCTGGAGACATCGTCGTGAGTGTGGACGCAAATCCTATACGAAACCATGTCCTCAATCGCTTTACCGATTTTGTTCGATGTTCGCGACGATATGACACGGATTATTTCGAAGAGTCTGTCCAATTACTGGAGATGAACCCGTTCCTTTCTCCAGGTCAGGCGGATGGGGAATGGATTGGATTGGTGAAGCTGAGTGCCCAGGGTGCCAAACACGTGCAGGCAGCGTTAGCAGAGCTTCATTGCCGAGATGATTTCCATACCCTTCGAATGAATGACTTGTTTGAACATCTCATACGTCAAGGATATGAGATTCGCGTGGTGTACACTAATGGACATTGGCTCGATATTGATGATCTTGAAATCTTATCGGAAGCCATGGAGTTTTGACCCATATGGTAATTTGATTAGTTGGGGGTATCGGTCCATGATCCTTTTTTTCACGATTTTCACTCTTTGTTTTTTGACCACATCAGTCCTCTGCCTGCACACCTTTGACCTCCCACATCTTCTGCCGCGCATTCACATGCGAGAATGCATTTCCAGTCAGTATGCTCTCATGTTCCTTGCTTGACTTGCTCATCCTTTGCCCCGTATCGTACGAGGTCATTTTCTAGCGAGTTTTCGTTTGTTAGGAATATGCCCGTGTCACTCTCGAATTCAACAGAGATCAGCCATTCTGTACTTTCTCAACGAATCATTGACGAGATTGCTCGACTCGGTCCAATAACCTTCGCTCGTTTTATGGAGTTAGCCCTCTATGATCCAGATGACGGGTACTATATGACCGGTGGGACGCAAGTCTCCGGGGAAACAACGCAAAATTCACGCATTGGATGGTCTGGAGATTTTTACACATCATCCGATGTGCATCCGTTGCTGGCGAAATGCTTAATAAAACAGATTCGTGAAATAGATGATCTCCTGGGTCGCCCTCCTCAATTGTCGGTTGTGGAAATAGGGCCTGGCAAAGGGCTGCTTGCGCGTGATGTGTTGCGTGCTTGCGCTGATGACGACGCGGACTTATTTTCGCGGTTGACCTACCTCTTGATTGAACGAAGTCCGGTGATGCAAAAAACACAAGCGAGTAATCTTGGCGAATTTGTGGAAAATGGATGGTCTATTAAATGGCACACCTCATTGTCCTCGCTGGGTCAGCACTCGGTTCATGGTGTGGTGTTGTCTAATGAATTAGTCGATGCCTTGCCCGTCCACCGCGTTCGAGTGTCAGGTCATAGGATTCATGAAATCTTTGTTGATTACCAGGGGGGGGCATTGTGCGAACACGTGGGTGAGCTGTCAACGTCAGACATTCGGGACTACCTGGAGTCGTATTCCGATGGCTTGAGTCAGCAGTGGCCAGACGGCTACAGCACAGAGGTGCATGTAGAGTCGCTGAATTGGATGGAAGAAGTCGCTCGTGTGCTCCAGCGCGGCTTTGTGCTCACGATTGACTATGGACATACGGCTTCGGATTATTACGATATGTCTCGAAAAGATGGAACCTTGCTGTGTTATTACAAGCATACCGCTTCCTCGAATCCGTTCGTTCGAGTTGGAGAACAGGATATCACGGCACATGTGAATTTTTCGGCGTTGGCGGTCAAGGGAACGCAGGTCGGGTTATCAGTGACCGGCTTTACTAATCTGATGAATTTTCTTCTTGGACTTGGAGCCGATGAAATGCTGGCCGATGTCGATCCTGAATCGAAGGAAATGCAGTCAGCCATTCAATTTTTGCGACCACAGAGTATGGGACAAACCTTTAAATTTTTGGTACAACACAAAGCGATTGAGTCCCCGACGTTAGCAGGTCTCAAATTTCGCCCCTTCTTTGAAGAGGCGTTGCTTGGAGTCAGCTCAGAACACTGAGCCGAATTGTTTTTTTACGAGATGCGAGCAACGAACGACAAGATACGAAAGAAAGATGCCAGCATTATTGATCATTGTCATGAATAGGCAAATTGTGCCGGCAAGATCGAAGGATTTACGAGAGGTTAATTATGGGTGGTGAAGCGGTTCCATTCAATTATATCCCTATCGTCATATTTGTGGTGATCGGGACAGCCTTTGGGCTGGTGTCACTCCTCGTCGGTATTGCTTTACGTCCCAGTCGTCCCTACCGTGCAAAATTACTTCCGTATGAAAGCGGAAGCCCGTTGTTTATGGATGCCCGCATCCAGTTTCCGATGCGTTACTATATTATTGCCATGCTGTTTGTCATTTTTGATATTGAAATTATCTTTTTGTTTCCTTGGGCTGTGGCATTCAAAGACCTAGGTTTACTGGGGCTCATTGAAATGGGTCT
>BQIY01000581.1 GCA_021604265.1 Nitrospirales bacterium | reverse complement strand
TTGACGGACAGTATACCTATACCTCGACTCGAGATTTACTGACCGGCACTCGATTGGCGCGATGGCCCGTTCATCAAGGGAGCGCGTCTCTCACCGTTCAACCTGTCGATTCATTTCGCGTAACCGGAATTTTCCGATATGTGGGGTCGAGGTTTAGTACAACAGGTAATCAACGTCCTCTTCCAGATTTTTATCTTTTCAATTTAGCGGTATCGTATGATGTGACGAAGAATGTTCAGGTCTATACACGAGTCGAAAATCTCGCGGACAGAAAATATGAAGAAGTCTTATTCTTTGGTACGCCTGGCCGTTCGATTTGGGGTGGCGCTCGGATAAATTTTGAAATTCCTGTTCTTTCTGAGTCTTCCGAAAGTGAAAAATGATGAATTATCCTCGATTATTGATTGCCGGGACCCATAGCGGTGTCGGCAAAACAACCGTGACGTTGGCGTTGTTGGCGGCATTTCGATCAAAAGGTCGAAGAGTGCAGCCGTTTAAGGTTGGCCCTGACTTTATCGATCCAGGGCACCACCGAATGGCCAGTGGCCAGGAGTCACGAAATCTCGATGGGTGGATGTTGAATCAAGAGATCAATCGAACGACGTTTCTGAGAGCGGCTCACGATGCTGATCTTTCCATGATTGAAGGCATGATGGGCCTCTTTGACGGGAGTTCTCCGGTGAGTGAGCGAGGCAGCGCCGTTGAGCAAGCCAAACAACTAGGGGTACCGATTCTTTTGGTCGTCGACGCCAGTGCGATGGCGCGTTCGGCTGCCGCCATGGTCCATGGGTATGCAACGTTTGATCCTGCTCTCCAAATCAGTGGTGTGTTGTTCAATCGAATTAAAAGCGATGGGCATTATCAACTGTTAAAGGATGCCGTAGAAAACGAAACGAAGGTGAAGGCGGTTGGCTACCTTCGTCCTAATTCGGAGCTGACTATTCCTGACCGGCATTTGGGTCTTCAAACAGCGATTGAAGGAAAGAATGAACAGTTCTATCAGATGTTAGGAGAGTCGATTTCTGAAACAGTTGACCTTAACCTGATTGAACAACTGGCTCAATCAGCTCCCGTGCTGACGAGTAAAGGTGAAAGTCACCCGATTCATGTTCCTGATCAAAAGACGAAAAAACCCGTCAAGATTGGCGTGGCCTATGATCCTGCCTTTTGTTTTTACTATCAAGACAATCTTGAATTACTCGAAGCTGAAGGTGCAGAGATTGTGAAATTTTCTCCTCTCAACGATCACGTCCTTCCCTGTGTCGATTTGCTGTATGTGGGAGGTGGATATCCGGAGGTGTATGCCGCGCAATTGGCGCAGAATGTGGAGATGCGGCAGGCTATTCATCGTTTTGCGGATCAGGGGAAGCCGGTCTATGCGGAATGTGGTGGTTTAATGTATTTAGCTGAGACACTGAAAGATTTTGACGGCACCATGTACGACATGGTTGGCGTCATTCCTGGAGAGACGGTGATGAGTCGATCGCAGATGACGCTTGGATATCGCGAATTGACCTTGACGTGTTCCGGAATTCTTGGCGAACAAGGCACGAAGATTCGCGGTCATGAATTTCACTATTCACGGTTCCTGGGTAAGGGCGAACTTCAATATGGAGGACAGGTCGCCAATGCCCAGGGGCGAAGTTGTGGGAAAGATGGAGTCAGAAATGGTAATGTGCTGGCTTTATATACCCATCTTCACTTTATGAGTCAGCCATCTGTTGCTCGAAGTCTGGTGAAAGCGGCGTGTCATTCGTAGGCATTGATTGTTCGTGACTTTCAAGCAGATGGAGCGGTTTTATGTTGGAGAGCATCATTCGGCAAGCGACTGTTCGTGATGCAGAAACTGTGGCACATTTGATCAAACAACTGCTTGAAGAGATCATGCGTGAAACGAATATGCCTTCGTTCGATGTGAATGTGGAGCTGATGCATACTCAAGCCAGACAGTATATTGCAAGCGAGCAATACGTGGTGTTTCTTGCAATTCTCGAAGGTCGAGAAGAACTTCTTGGCCTGGTATCGGTCTGTGAATGTTGTGCGCTCTACGCGGGAGGAACATTTGGGGTGATTCCAGAATGCTATGTACGTCCAACGTTTCGTTCAAAAGGTATTGGTGGAAAGTTAATGGCAGCTGTTAAAGATTATGGAAAAGAAAAAAACTGGAAAAGACTAGAAGTGACTACCCCACCTCTTCCGACGTTTCAGCGAACCCTCAGCTTTTATCAGCAGGTTGGGTTTGATGTGTCTGGTGGGAGAAAGTTAAAGGTATCGTTATGACGGATCAAGATCATCAGTCACGGATGCAGCGCCTAAAAGCCTCAGTCGATCGGCGCATTGAAGCGGCACAAGAAGAAAAAGGCTTACTGATCGTGTATACCGGAGCGGGAAAAGGGAAAACGACTGCCGCTCTGGGTATGGCCATGCGGAGCGTGGGCCATGGGATGAATATTGCGGTTGTGCAGTTTATTAAAGGGGCGATTGATACCGCAGAAGAACGGATTTTGAAAGGTTTTGGTGAACAAGTGACGTTTCTCCGCATGG
>BQIY01000580.1 GCA_021604265.1 Nitrospirales bacterium | reverse complement strand
TTCCAACATACCTCTAAACGCATAATACCCGAATAGCAGTGTCTCAACGACTCTCCCGTATCGTGCACCTGTTATCACTCTACACTCCCGGAGCCACCTCTTGGTGAACCCTAATTGAAGGAATGATTTCAGCAAGAAATAGTGAAATGACCGATTGAATCTAGTCAACACATCTTCATCAGAACCATGATGAATTTCGATCGGACTCCGAGGCTGTCTCACCTCGAATATTCGTTTGTAGGAGGAGGCATGGCTTTGATGTTGTCAAAAGAGGTTTGACACGATTTTAGCTCCCCCAACATAGGTTCCGATAATGCTGCCGATTGTCGGAAGAATAAAGGCTAAGAAGACTCGCAACAGACGGCTATGCCACCATTGCTTTGGCACAGCAATATCTTCTGCGACGCTTTGAAATTCTCGAACCAGCGGAGGCTGCACATAGGCCTGCACAAACGCCGTGACATATCCCACTCCAATCACTGGTGTTAGACTTGTAAAAGGTGCTGAGGCAAACGCGGTTGCAATCGTCAGAGGATGCGCAAAGGCCAGAACGGCACCGACGGCACTCGGAATGCCATTAGCTAACACCCAAAAGAGCGCATTTTCACCGGCAGCCATCGCGCCTTTTTGAAAACCAATGTATACGATCGATCCAACAATGATAGCCGGAATACTCCACCCGACCCACTTCCATGCGCCTGAAACCGGTGGAATGACATCTAACTCTTCTAAATTCACAGACTGCTGCTCTTTCAATGTCCGTTGAATTCCAGGCATATGACCGGCGCCAACCACAGCCACGATCCGCTCACCTTTCGCATCACGAATTTTCTTGGCCAAATAATGGTCACGTTCATCGATTAATACTTTTTTGAGAGTTGGAACTTCCTTGCCCAGTTCTTCCATCATATCCGAGAGCACATCCTGCTTCTTGAGGTCTCGAATTTCTTTTTCAGAAACCTCTGTCGTATCGAAAACACTGAATAACAGCGAGGACAGCAACAGACTCTTGCGCCAGAACGGGGTGGTCCTCCAGGCCCGCCGCATCGTAATCCGCACATCGCGATCACACAACTCAACCGGAATGTGATATTGCTCTGCGGTTTTGGTCGCTTCTAACATTTCAGTGCCAGGCATGACCCCCAATTGATCCCCAAGACGCTTTTGATAAGACGCCAATACTAGATTCACCATTAATGTACTGAGCTGATTTTTTCGAATAATTTCTTTGAGATCAAGCGACTCCCATCGCTTGGGTTGTGCAAGCACCTCAAACCTTCTAGGGTCAAGCTCTACGCAGACACAGTCTGGCCGCTCCTGCTCAATGACGGTTCGAACAAGATCTGCAGACTCTTGTGAGACGTGAGCCGTTCCAATCAGGATAATCGACTTCTCTGACACAGTGACAACTTGAACATCGTCAGGATATTCTCCCTGAAGTCCATGGGTGAAAGAAGCGGAAAGTGGCTGAGGAGCAGGTTCATTGGCTGGCGAATCCATGAGCACACCTTTGCACATTAGAACGGCAACTTGTCAAGTCTAGAATTAAAGAAAAGCAATATCTTATACATTCATGGTAGAATATATTTCACTGAAACACAGGACGTTATCGACATTATGTAAGAATATTGAGGAATTGCACGAATGAGTCAACGAACACAAGCACTTCGAGTGTGGATATGGTTCAGCGGTGATGGAACCCGCTGGCAGGTTGCCAAAACAAAAGATGGATATTGGCATTGTGCGCTTGGATTGTTAGGGGGAAAGCGGTTGTCGAGCTGGGAACCGGGGTTTCCTCCAGGACTTGGCCCTCTCCCTGAAGGGTTTGAAACTCGATGACTATTCAAGGCAGTGCCAAAGAGATAACACGTGGCTTCGGTCCATTCCTCGACTTACCTACACAATCGATGACCATACCCGTTGAATCTCTACGTATCTATAAGTCAAAGAGATAGTTCACGTTATCCCCTCCCCAGTCTTTGACTTTTCCTTCTATCATTTTCTCTTTGCCACAATACACCCAGACGGTCACATCTGTTGTCTTCGTGAGCCGCTTCATTGACTGCATGAGTGTTAAGACTATTTTTCTTCCTCGTTCACGATCAATTGCCAATCGATTGTAAAGCGATTCGGTGAGATGGATTTGCAGTAAGTGTCCTTTCACCACCACGGACTCGACATCTGGATTATTGTTGAATTGGGCTTGAATCTGTTCGGCAATTTCTGAATCTGTCAGTTCCACACTCACGGCATCTCCAATCATCATTGTCATTCAGTACAGATTACAGTGGATGCGTCATGTCGCGTAACCAGGCGACCGTTTCATCATCCACCATCGGACGTAGCACCTCAAATACGCGAGCATGATAGGCATTCATCCAAACAATTTCCTCATCGTGCAATAATGTTCGTTCAATGAGATTTCGATCAAATGGGGCAAGCGTGAGCGTCTCGAAAGCATACAGTTCACGCTCCGCACCAATCACGTCCTCACATGGGACCACCAGGACAAGGCTTTCGATACGAATCCCATACGCTCCAGCTTTATA
>BQIY01000579.1 GCA_021604265.1 Nitrospirales bacterium | reverse complement strand
TTTGGCGATCCTCATCGCAGATGTGGGCATAACACTGGCGCATTTTGCAAGCCATAGAATTGAAGCGCTATGGCGTCTCCATGCTGTGCATCACAGTGTAAAGCGTATGTACGGGTTCAACGGTCTGATGAAGCATCCGTTGCATCAGTTCATTGAAACCGCGGCTGGCGCGACGCCCTTGTTGCTTATGGGTGTTTCGCAGGAAGTCTTTTCCCTTCTCATTGTTGCTGTAATTTTACAACTCCTCCTTCAGCATTCGAATGTTGCCTATTTTTCGGGCCCTCTCAAATATCTGCTGGCGATCAATGTGGTTCATCGCTTTCACCATTTAAAGACAGCGGAGGAAGGGGACGTCAATTTTGGTCTGTTTACGAGCCTCACTGATTTTTTTCTTGGCACGGCGTACTACGACAAAAGGCGTGTCATCGCATCAGATGACCTGGGCATCGGAGATCAACCAAACTACCCAAAAAGCTATCTGAGCCAACTCCTGCAGCCATTTCGCAATTAGAGAAAGACAACGCAGCACAGGCTACGATTTTTTTTGATTACTAGGAGTTGGGGTACGCCATCATGACGAAAAAAACCGCGTATTTGGGTGGGACGCTATTGCTGACAATTGTATTGGTTGTTGGATACGTTTCTGGCAATCAGCCCCGACGGAACTCAGTGGCGAGCGCTGCGCAGCAACTTGAAATGGTGCTGGAAAGCAGGTTAATCAACGTTGGGGATGTTTCATTGCATGTCGTGTTGGCTGGACCCGAAGATGGTGAGCCGGTGATCTTACTACATGGCTATCCTGAATTTTGGTATGCATGGCGTGGACCGATGGCCGCTCTGGCGAAAGCAGGCTTCCGTGTGATCGTGCCGGATCAACGTGGTTACAATCTCTCTGACAAGCCAGACGATGTGAACGCATATAGGCTTGATAAACTGTCTTCTGATGTGACGGGGCTTGCCGACGCTCTGGGATATGAGACTGTCTTTCTGGCTGGGCATGATTTTGGAGGGCAGGTTGTTTGGTGGACCCTTCTTCTGCATCCAGAGAGAGTGACGAAAGCCGTCGTGATCAACAAGGAGCATCCGTACGCTGCCAAAGATTATCAGGCAGTGGAGGATGAAATCGATTGGTACGTCACATTTCTCCAAATCCCCTGGCTGCCCGGATATATAGCGCGCGTGGGAAATTGGACAGTCCTTGAAAACACTCTGCGGAGTACGTCATTGCCGGGCACCTTCCCCGATGCAGATTTGGATCAGTTTCGTTCAGCATGGGATCGCGGTGGCGCGATTCACAGTATGGGGAAATGGTATCGTGCGAATGTGGGCTTTGATGTGGACGTGGATGACGGACAGATTGTGACGCCGACATTGATGATCATTGCTGCCGATGACGCATTCACACCTATCGACCTGGCACGACGGAACAGGCTTTTTCTGAATGAAGGGAAAGTGATGGAGCTGGAAACAGGGACCCATTGGGTGATTCAGGAAGAACCAGAACTGGTTGGTCAGACAATGACACGTTTTTTCACCGATTAAATTTGGGTGTTTGGTCTCGGTGCTTGTGCTGATAGCGACCGGATTCTTTCTTGTTGTTTTATCTGTTTTTTGTCCCAATCCAAATCACTGCTCCATTTTCTTGTATTGAGAAAACCGTGGATCGATTGGTGAACGCCTAATTTTTTGAGAATGAGAATTAAATCTTTGTTATGGGCTGGTGAACAAACATAGTCCGATGAGACTAGTCCCAAAAGATCCCACTAAACTCTGGTATCGCTATGTAGCCGCCATGACCATTGTTCTTGTACTTTCTGTGGTGGTTCTGGTGCTTAAGTTAGAGGAGCATCGGCTGACGGACGCCAAGATGGCTGCTGCCAATATCGGCGGTATGCAACTTGCTCTCAGCCAATCAATCGCGCTTCATGCAGTGATCGCAAAAACAGGAAACGCAGAGGCCCGTCAAAGCGCCTCGTTGTTGTTATATGAAGCGGTAGATGAGTTTCAAAGAAACCGAGAGCGGCTCTCTGGTGACAACGCGACAATAGGGCCCTCCGACCTGTCTTCGGGCGCGCTTACCGGGCAAGGCTCGACTACCCAAAATGTAGATGTGGCAACACGGGACTATATCATACGAACGAAAAACCTGATCGACAATGTTGGCGCACGCAGCATGACGGCAGCTGAAGTGTTGGCTGCCCTACGTCCCGACGAAATGCTGGCCATCTTGGAAAGAGAGGTCGGCGACCTCAGCCAGGAAGCACATCGAAGTGAACACATTTTGAGGTTCCTCGAGATCGGGTCCTTCCTGTTATTGCTCGTCGTTCTCAGTTTGGAAGCGGGCCTCGTATTTTGGCCAGCACAATTGTCAGTGACACGTGCATTGGCGAAGATAGAGAAAAAGAACAGACATAATTTGACCCTCGAATTGGAACGTCAGAGAGCCGATGTTTCGAACCAAGCAAAGTCAGACTTCATTGCAAACGTGAGTCATGAGCTGCGAACGCCTCTTAATGGTATTTTGGGTATGTCGCAATTACTTGCGCGGAC
>BQIY01000578.1 GCA_021604265.1 Nitrospirales bacterium | reverse complement strand
CGATGCTGAGGCGCAGTTGATTCAAGGATAATCCGGTTTGCACGCGGATGGTAAAAGAACGCGGAACGATCTCAAGATACAGTGGTCCTTCATACCCAGGACGAATTTCATCGAATCCTACATTCCGATTAGTAATGACACGGGTAAAGATGTCGAGTCGTCCTGTCGAACTTTTAGGGTTTGTTCTCCCGCGTATATTTTTCGGTAATTGAAGATGTTCGAGCAGGGGAATCAGGTAAACATGACCTTTTTCGAGAATCGCTCCATTGGTAATGTCCATGTCATACATCACCAAATCCGACTGAAAGGCTTCTTCCCAATGTGAGTGGGGCCCAAATGTGTCAGGGTGTTCTGGAAGAAAACTGCTGATCAATCGATAAGCTTTTCGCCCGAGCCGTAAATCAAGGCTGGCTGGCTGAAACTGTCCTTCGGTAATTGGAGGAGTCGATGTTATGACACCATCCGCTGCCAGTTTCTTGAGTTGCTGGTATGGAAGAATCCCTTGTTTTCGTGCCCCCGGCATTACAGATCGTCCATTGCTCCTGCATTGCAAGAGCCATTTGAGGTATGGGCGCCAACCATGGGAAGTTCGCGTTTGTCCCCTTGCTCTGGTTGAGGATAGTGATAGGTCTTATTTTCGTAATTTTTAAGGACTGCGCCCTGCTCATCCAAGTGTAAGAGGTAATCATTGGGAAGGATTGGGATTTTGCCGCCGCCTCCCGGAGCATCAATGACGAAATGCGGGACGGCCATTCCGCTCGTATGGCCTTGGAGTGATTGAATAATCTTGAGTCCAGTTTCCACCGTCGTGCGGAAATGATTAGTGCCTTTGGTTAGATCGGCTTGGTAGAGGTAGTACGGTTTAACGCGTGCGAGCAGAAGCTGATGCATCAACTGTTTCATCACCTCGGGATTATCATTGACGCCTTTCAGCAGGACAGTTTGAGCACCCAAAGGCACTCCGGCATCTGCCAAGCGTCCGCAAGCGGCTTTGACCTCGGGAGTGAGTTCATCCGGATGATTAAAATGTAAATTCATGTAAATAGGGTGATATTTCTTCACAATTTCACAGAGTTCCGGCGTGATCCGTTCCGGAAGGGTACCCGGGACACGCGAGCCGAACCGGATGATTTCCAAATGGGGAATGGACCGCAGGGCTTTTAACACACGTTCGATCATGGGGTCTGTCAACAGCAGCGGATCGCCTCCGGACAAAATCACATCCCGGACTTCGGTATGTTCGCGGAGATACGCTATGGCTCGATCCAACTCCCCTTTCTTCAAGAATCCTGGCTTTCCGACCAATCGCTTTCTGGTACAGAATCGGCAATAGATTGGACATTGGTTGGTTACCATAAGGAGAACTCGATCAGGATACCGATGCACTAAATGAGGAACGGGACTGTCGGTATCCTCTTCCAATGGATCATCCGGCGCATCAATATCATCGAGTTCGACGGCTTCAGGAACCACTTGCCTCCAAATCGCGTCGCCCTTTTCCTTAATCGTCGCCAGCACCGTGGGGGTAATTCGCATGCGGTAAGGACCAACCACATCTTCGACTTCTTTGGGATCTACGCCCAGCTGTTTGGCTAAGTCTTCGGGTTTCGTGATGCTCTCGGCAAGAATACGTTTCCAATCGTCCATATTGAGTTCCTCATTCTATCGTGGTTTGCACGCTCTTCGACGACGTTCTTCTAATTTCTTTCAGAGAGTGGCTTAGATGTATAGTCATCAAGATACGATAAGATCTCATGGGTTTCAGTCAAGACCTTCTCGTGATCGACCAACACAGGGACATAATACTGTCCCGACACGTCATGAACTTGTGTTCGAGAAAGCTGAAAATCTGGCACAATCACACTCTCATAGGGAATGGCGAGATCTTCCAGTTTTTTGGTGACTTCAAGACATTCCGGGCACCACCCGACGTGATACAAAGTCATGATAACTCTCCAGTGTATATTGAAAATTGCAAAGTGATGAATGACAGATTGAGAAATATCTCTGCCATTTTGCAACTTACATTTTGCAATTTACCGTATCCCCTGTTCCACACGGCATCATGACGGCATCACGCATGCCATGGATAATCTTTTTATCTTTCGGGCAGACGGTGGCCAGTATCCCTGAGAGTTTGGCTTCATCACCGACGACGCAATAGTATGGCGAAAGGCGTGCCCGCCCATCCATCGTGGTCCAATCCTGTTTTTGCTCGTCATAGTATTCAACGGAATAGAGTCGGCCTTTATGAAATTCTTGAAGAATATACGGTGTTGTCGAAAATGAATCTAACCCATGTTCAATCGTCTGTGTCCACTCAGTTTGTGAACGATCATGACCAATGGAGACGCCACGACTTCCCCACGCCAGTTCAGAAAACCCTGAGGGTTTTATGACGTATTGGCGTTCTTTTTGACTGGCCGTTCCTAGCATACGCCAATCGGAAATAGGTTGGCCTCCAAGGGTTAAGCCTGGAATGATCCCCATGGGCGGAATCGATTGAGGATCAAGCACCCATGTGTGCGGCATAAGTCTTTTCAATGTCTG
>BQIY01000577.1 GCA_021604265.1 Nitrospirales bacterium | reverse complement strand
GTTTGATGCGGAAGAAAAACGAACAGGCCAGCGAGAGGAGTGCTCCTGCAGGGAGAGCGACCAGCCACGGATCAGACGCGAAACTTGCTTTGGCTTGCGGTTGGACCACATAGCTGGCAAGAAGCGTCAGCGTTGTCAAGACGGCAGTGGTGCTCCAAAACCATGTCGCCCCATTCCGTGCCCGCTCTTGAACGACGCCATCCGTTTTCGCAACGAGCCAGAGGGCGCCGTGATGCAAAAGAATGGAAGCAGACGTGATTCCACTTAAGATCGTATACCAGTCCAGAATCCCCGTCTGTTTGCTGATTCGAAAATCGGTCCAGAGGGGCTCAAAGAATGTCCCTGTGGCATTCAGGGGAACGCCTCGAAAAACATTCGCCATTGCGGCTCCCAGAATCACAATAAGTAATCCACTGGAGACAAACAACATGATATTCCAGAAATGAACCCACAAGTCATCAGAAAGGTAGTGAGGCAGTTCGATACTGATGGCGCGGAAAATTAATAACCAGACGACCATTGTTAAGGGAAGATAAAATCCGCTGAACATGGAACCCAGAAAAACCGGAAAGGCCATCATCATGGTCCCACCGGCGGCGATTAACCAGACTTCATTCCCATCCCAGACGGGCGCAATCGATTGGATAATCTGTTTTTGTTCCGACCGGTTCTTAGCCAAAAAGAGATGCAGCACGCCGATTCCCAAATCGAAGCCATCCAACACAAGGTAGGTGGAAATCATCAATAACAACAGGATATACCAAACTGTTTCCATATTTCTAAGCACCTGCCTCTGCTGCTAACTCAGGTTTGTTCGCATCAAGCGATTCCGGACCTTGACTGACAATGCGCGTGACGAGAAAAAAGTACAGCACGGACAAAAACAGGTAAAGTCCCATAAATCCCAGTAAGGTGAACATGATGTTTCCCTGCGAAATATTTTCAGAGGCGCCATCAACGGTTTTCATTAATCCGTAAATTAACCAGGGCTGACGACCAATTTCTGTTGTGAACCAGCCGGCCGTATTGGCAATAAATGGGAACGGCAATGATAGCATCAAGAGCCACAGTAATGTGCGACTGGTATGCAGCTTTTTTTTCCAGACTAACAGCAGACAGAGTCCCATCAAGCCGATAAACAGTGTTCCCAACCCTGCCATGATATGATAAGAAAAATACAGCAGTTCGACATTGTCCGGCCAGAGTTTGCGATCATATTCTGTCAGGCCTTTGACCTCTGCGTTCCAACTGGCATGAGTCAGAAATGAAAGGACCTTGGGGATGATGATCGGGTTGTCAATCTTGAGCTCTTCCATATTAGGCTGGCCGATGAGAATCAACCCCGCGCCGTCTTCCGTATGAAAGTGTCCTTCCATCGCGGAAAACTTGATCGGTTGATGCTTTTGCACCTGTTTTGCTTCCCAGTCACCGGTGGGGACGGCGGCAATCACGCTGGCGAAGAAACCAACGATGACTGCAACCGAAAGGTATCGCCGGGTTATTTCCAGGTGTTGTCCCTTTAACAAATGATAGGCGGCGATCGATGCCATCGTAAAACTGCCCGTGATCACAGAGCCGGTCATCGTATGCATGTATTGTGTGAGAGCCCAGGGATTACTGAGCAAGGCCCAAATGCTTGTCAGATGATAGACGCCATCCTCGCCGATTCGATAACCGACCGGATGTTGTAGAAACGCGTTTGTGCAGATGATGAAGTAGCCGCTGAGCCATGTACCCAGCAATAGCAGAAATGAAACGATCCAGTGGACGGTCTTTCCCAGTTTTTTCTCTCCGAATATCAGGAGATAGAGGAACGTTGATTCCAGAAAAAAAGCGAAGATGCCTTCCATTGCCAGAGTTTGGCCCAGAATCGATCCGGTCGATTTCACAAGTCGGGCCCAGTTTGTCCCAAATTGAAATTCGAGAGGGATGCCAGTGACGACACCCATCAGAAAGGTCAAACCAAAAATCTTGAGCCAGAATCGCGCTGCTGCATCCGCCCAGGGATTTCCTCGCAATCCGATGCTCTTGAGAATAAAAATGAGAAGCGCCAGTCCCATTGTCAATTGCGGAAACAAATAGTGGTACGAAACAGTAAATGCAAACTGAACGCGATGAAGGAGTATTGAATCAATCATACCTTTGATTCCATTTCGCCGGTGATGTGTCTTATCGGGGAAATCATAGAAGAAATTCGAGTTCTACTGAATGGATCAGGGAATGTTTTGCAGCCAGTAAATGAGTACTTTTCCGACTTTTGCCAGGCTTGCCCCTGAACAGTTTCGCGGGATGTCTCGCGTGGTGTGCCAGGCAGGGTAATCAAAATCGATAATATCGCAAGTCGGAATACGGGCGATTTCATTCAAGGGTAAATGATCATCCCGGATTTCATATTTGGCCGTGGGAATGAATTGTCTGACTCCCGTTATTTGAGCGGCTTTCCAGAGACTGCGGGTTAACTGTGGGGCATATTTAATGCTGTTCTTTTCCATATAGATCGCCAGATTCTTGTCGGCGATCATGTCGAAGAGAATGCCGTAGACATATTCGAA
>BQIY01000576.1 GCA_021604265.1 Nitrospirales bacterium | reverse complement strand
GCTTCACTAGCGGGCGATAGAGAGATCGTCACATTTGGTGAACTGTCAGTAAATTCGAGCACGGCTTGTTGAGCACCGCCAACAGCACGGACCTCGGCGCGATCCACAATTTCAATTGTGCCGTCTAATGGCGCGATCGTGAGGGGGATCGGCGCCGTTATCTGTAGCTGCGATTCCGTAAAGCGAATGGTGATCCCAAGATTCGGACTCGGTCTATCAAGGTCAAGAATAGGGGTGAGCAAATTCAGGGCAACCGCTCCTGTTGCACCGCCGAATGAAAAGTTCGAGGTGATTTCAGGAGTAAAAAGTTCACCGGCAGCAAAGGCGGCTTCTATTTGGCCATTGAGCTCGGCTTCACTAATTTGCACCATTAAGTCAAATCCTGTTGTATTGTTCTGTGCCATAATTATTTCTCTCCTCTCTTTTTCGGTTTGTCGGGTGGACAGTCGTGGATGCTGGTCTCTTTCTCACTCTGCGGACGGTTAGCTGACGCTCCCGTAACACGGGTCGAAACCGTATTGAGCTTCCATCCTGGAGGAAGAACTTCTGCCTTGCTGACATTCATTCGGAATCGGGAAAGTTCTTTGAGCTCTTTCCGGTCGAACCCAGCATTGACGGCTTTTAGTGCAGCAATAGGGTCTGTGAGAAATAGTTCACGATTGCCATCTGACTCGGCCAACCACGTCAGTACTTTCTTATCTGCTTTGCCAAGCTTTTCTATAATGGCTGTTGACATCCCCAAAGAGTCTCGTGCCGGAATCGCTCGTTTCCTAGGGGAACACTTTTTAGGTGGTCTCAAGGAGAGAAGGTCCCCAACATCTTTCATGCCGACAATATTTATTCTAGTGTTCACGTTGAAGGTCTTAGGAATCTGATGAGCCAGATGGGGGTTGAGCTTTCCCGCATTACATGAATTGGTCGCTGTCTTGGCTAACCTTATGAACGAATCATTATCCTCAGTCATCGCGTCCTCCTTTTGATAAGTGCTGAATAAACAATCAGGTGTCTTTGCTGTTCTGTAAGTGCAATACAGAGACCTGAATGGCGTGAATAATTTCGCGATGTTAACTATTTGGAAAGATTGGGGAAACGAACGACTGCACTAAATATAAGAGAAGAGAATAAGCTCAGGGATGGTGAGTAGTTATCGGAAAGGATACAAGCATGTATTTTGCTTCTTCACATGAGGGTAGTCCAATGTCATGCTGAAAAGCACTAGATCTGACATGTGACTCTCGCCTTCACAGTTAACATCAGGAAAAGGGGACATTATCCTTTTTCGGAGATGAAAATCGAGGCTCACCGTTTGGGTTGGTAGGTCTGAAAGCAACGGACGACGAAGCGATTGAGTCTTGAGTTCAGCATGAATCATCGTGTAAAAGGGGACATTCTCCTTTTTCGAAGATGAAAGTCAAGGCCATTCGACTACACATCAATCGAGGCTCACCGTTTGGGTTGGAAGATCTGAAAGCAACGGACGACGAAGCGATTGAGCCTTGAGTTCAGTCTGAGTCATCGCGGACGGCTCCGTAAGGGATCATAAAGGCGCATGCGCTAATAATAAAAAGGCGAATGTCTCCTTTTCCACTTTTCCTAGACCATCCACAAGATCCTGCTCTGCTCCTTAGGAATCAAGCGAACCAAAAGACAAGCTCCTGGATGTATCGAGCGTACATCTTGTGCGACAAAGAAAAGACTAGATGTATTGCTCGGGAGCTGGTTAAACATTTCCACCTCTATTGACACTCACGACGTCAGGTGTCCTTGGCAAGTCTTTTCTGGGCACACTTGAATAGTCCCGACCTTCCGAACAGATCCCGATCTCAGCCTATTAGCGGCTCATTATGTTTCCAGTGGGAAGTAGCCCACAATGAGGTACGGAACCTGAGCGCTTAGAAGTATCTCTTTCGATACAACTTTTATCTCTTTCGATACATTTTTAAGTTCTTGCATCATTTATTTCTGTATTGAAATTGACAGACAAAAAATTTGAGCCATGCTTCGACACTTGGCATCTCATTGAATATATTTCAAACACATACGGAAAACTTGCCTATTTTGAAATTTATATCTGAAAAAGTTTCGTGCTGGAGTAAACGGAAGACTATTGGCTCAACCCTTGCTCAGCTTAGATTGAAAGATTTAAAGCAATGCCCTGATTAAACTCCCTTTCAAGCCGGTGGCCATTTTGAGCGCATCGATAAAGTGCTAGGAGCTAACGTCTCACAGGCAAACACAGAAGACCCTGATTGCTTACGTGTGGACCTAACAGAAGGAGATGATCAATGAGAAAATATACCGTTTAAATAGCTGTAATATTGTCTAACCCCTAACCTCATTGCGCCCGTCACGGGGACAAGAGGCCCATAAAAGTTAGGAGGCTTGTTATGTATCGGATCGTAAATTTATCGACACTGGTTCTTTTTCTCATCCTACTAGTTCAATGGCAACCAGCCATGGCTGGGGAACGTGTGGAGGCGTATCTCCTCCTGACGACCTCAGCATCTTTGGATTCGGTGAAAGCTTCGACGAGTGGCCTCACTAACTGTAAGGCGC
>BQIY01000575.1 GCA_021604265.1 Nitrospirales bacterium | reverse complement strand
GTTCCACATCGTTACACACTCGTCGTTCAATCAAAGACGCAAATAACTTCACACTCGCCAAGGAGTTTCGAAGATCATGTGAAACTTTGGCCACACGCTCGCCCATCAATCGCATACGTTCGTCTTGCACTAACTGAGGTTGCGAAGACGTCATCTGATCTTCTTGAATAAATCGCACGATCAAACAAGGCAAGGTTCCTGGCTGCCCCAGAACTTCCTCCCAACAGTTCAAGATGCGGCCAGAATGAGCGACGTGCGTACAGGGAACTGAGGGCCAACCTAATCGTCGCCAGGCCTTATCAAGCGACCGTCCTTCTCGCAGGATTTCTTCAAGCCCTGGAATCTCTCTAGCGGCTCGATTCACGTATTGAATGATTCGGTCATGATTCATGAGTATCGCCGCCATAGGCAAATACTCGAAAAACCGATCCATTTGTTCACGCAATGCTTGTGTTTCCGCTAACTTATTTTTCAGGCCAATGGTCACCGTTTGTAATTCAAGATCGAGATGCTGTACTCGATCAAGGACACTCTGGTGAGCATTTTCAAAATAACCCTGCATCATCTGTATCGAAGAATGATTCATCATGAGTCGTCGCTTACGAGGCGTTGCGGGTTGGATGATATTCATCAAGAACTGCAGACGCTGCAGCTCGAATCGTGGCTTCTAATTCCTTAACATTCTGATCAGGTTCTCGAAGACCATCTAACAATGAGGTTGCCGCTGCATACTTTCCTGCTTCCTGGAAACACAATGCTAATCGAAACTGCGCCCATGATTTTGCTTCAGCCACGGCTTCCGATTCTGCGATCGCTTGATACAAATGTTCAGCTTCTGAATAGCGTTTTTGTTCATACAAGAGATCAGCCAGCGATAATTGTATGCCAATTGAATAGGAATGATGCTTCAGCACATAGCGATAGTCTTGAATCGCTAAACCGAATTGCTCCAAAGCCTCATATGTATGAGCCCGTTCTATACGAGCTATTTGTTGCTTCTGATTGTCGGCGCCATGCTCTATCACTTGTGTAAATTGCATAATGGCTTTCGTCAATTCTTGCTCAGAGACAGCCATGCGTCCAAGAGTCAAGAAAACATCATCCCTGAACTGACCTTTGGGATATGCCTGGATATAGGCCTTTGCGGCCTGGCGAATCCGATCTGTCTCACCAAGTTCATGTGCCATGCTGACTTGTGTCGACAAAATGTGTTCCTTGAGTTTTTGAGGAGGATGTTCCTTCAACATAGTGTCGTACCACTTCATCGCTTCTGGTAATAGACCAATCTGACGGTACGCCTCTGCCAGCATACGCATCCATTCCAGATTTTGCGGAAGAGAACGTACAAGCAATTGTTGCTGCTCATAATATCGAATGAGTTCAACCCATTGCTGTTGTTGATACTGAGATTGGAAGGCTTGTGAGACCTTAAGAGTGAGAATATTCTGAGCATTCGTTTTCCAAGGTTCAGTCTGTCCGAACAGCAGCAATTGCCTGTAGGCCGCCAATGCTCCCGCCTCATCGCCAATTTCTTGATATCCCTTCGCTAGCCAGAATTGTGCTTCATCTGCCACATCAGTTTCAGGTGCTTGCGCCAACACTCTGGAAGATTCAACGAGTCCATCCCACGACACTGACAAATAGATTTCAAGCGCATTCAAACGATCGTAGAGGGTTTTCCATGCTTCTTGAGAATGTTCAGAACCTAAGTACGAAAAAACCCACCGCGTCAAGGCTGCGTGTCCGCGGCGCCCCGGCTCACGCTGTGGATAGCGAAGTGAGGCTTCTTGAAAAAACCATAGTGCCGCCATTTCGTGATTGCGTTCCAGCAAATACTGAGCAATGCGATTTAAGGCCAACCCGGCTTCAACCTTCTCTGGATGGAGGTTATAGGTCGTGAGGTACCACTTCATCGCCTGCCCAGGTTTCCCCAACTGAGCCGAACTCAATCCGTAATGATACGCGGAAGCCGCGGATGACCGAATTAATTGAGGCTGCTCAACATCAACCACTTGGTACCAATAATAGGCTTGGTCCCACGCATGCGAAAAAGCTGTTGCATCCGCTAACCCCAGAGCGCCATCCAGATGGTACTGACTCCACTTTGGCTCCTGAACCAACCGACGAAACACGAGAGAGGCTTCGATATACTTCTTTTCTTCTAAAAAATTTACTCCAGCATTCACCAGCACCCCTCCAGCCAGCGGATGTTCAGGGTAGAGGTTCAAAAATTCTTCGAAAACCCCATTGGACTCAAGAGCCCATCCCATTTGATCAAAGAGTTCACCCACACGACACAGTGCCCATGGCGCATAGGGGCTCTGAGGATGTTCCTTCCGTTGTGCAAATAAACGCTTAATCATATTCAAGGTACTGGCATCCGGAGTCTCTTCAGAAATTGGTAAGGAAGCCACCGCGTATTGTGCCCCTTCAGCGAATACGCCTTCCGGTTGTTCCTGTAAAAATGTCAAAAACAATTCTCTTGCAACCGCCAGTTCTCCATCAGCCATGGACTGCTGAGCTTTTCGAAACGTCTCCGGTTCGGCCATTTCAGAAG
>BQIY01000574.1 GCA_021604265.1 Nitrospirales bacterium | reverse complement strand
CAGGCATCCCGAGACCGACAAACGCCTCCGTCTCAAAATCCCGTTCAATGTCATCGACAAGTTGCCGAATCCTGTCAAGGGTTGCGTGATAGTTTCCTTGAGGGGTGAGCGCACGGCGACGCGTCAGCTCGCGTCCATTCTCGTCCAACACGATCGCTTCGATCTTGGTTCCGCCTAAATCTATTCCTATTCGCATACCGTCTTTCGCTGACCAATTTACGCTAGCAGCGACACAACCGTTTGACTTCCATGGAACAACTGAACGTTGGACTTCGCGTTGGTCTAGAACGGACAAAACTGTTATGGAGTCATTGGCATGGAATTCCGACGAAAGAACAACATCCTGCGTTCGATTACTTTGTACAACCTGTCTGGATCACAGAGAAGAATGGACTGGGCAGGTGTATTGATAACCATGAGACGTGACAAGATGGCACCATTGCTAACGTCCAGGAAGGTTATTCGACAGGCTCACGATTGCGGCGTGATGGGCGCAGACCTTTTTTCCTGCTATCTTCTAATAGTGACTTGTACTGTTTTTGACGTTCGACTTCACGCTGAAAAAAACGCTTTCGCTGGAGTCGAATATTTTCGAGAGTCTCTTCCTGTTCCTCAGGCGATAGGGTTTTCCAATGTTCCGAATTTTTGAGTGACTCTTCAAAGTGAGCAAACGGGACGGGCCGCTGCGGTAATTTCCGGTCAGACGAATTTGATAATTCGGAATCTTTTCCAGTGGATTCCTGATTGACAGAATTCGGATCTTGAGTTTCTGCTAAAATGGAAGAAGGCAACCAGAACACCAAAAAAATCAGTGAAAAGCAGAAGAACCGTATAGAAGAATCGTGCATCGTGTCACCCCATGCGTATCGTCAAAGTTCTGAGCCAAAATTAGCCAACGGCTAACACTCCTGACTGTCGTAAGAGAATGAGAAGCATGTGGCCGTCTGCTCGTTTCAAAACCATTCCCTATCAACGAGGACTCGTCCTTGCAGACGACAGATCATAGTCTTGGCTATTCACACTTTTCAAGGTGAGATATCTCATAAGACTAGCGCGACCAAAGATTGAGCAATTACCCACGTAAGCATTAATCGGCATTCACGTTTCAGCCCACGATCGTTCGTCAACATTACCTGTTTCAAATGCAAGATTCATACGCCGTTCAACCACCCTCTCATCAAATGCTCGATGAGGAACGACTATGATTATTCTCGCCTTTAAATAATTAGGGTTCCGTACGAATGCACACACGCTCATTCTTTTTGTATTTATTGCTGACGATCGCATTGAGTCTGCCCGGACCTGTGTGGAGCTTGGCAGAAGAACGTCCTCCAAGGCTTGCGATCGAGATACATGAAAAAGGTACAGCCCTTATTCAGGCCAGCATTGAATTGCAGACTCCTCCAGATCAAGCATTTATGATTCTGACTGATTATGAGCAGTGGCCGACACTTTTCCCTGAAGGCTTTCACATACACCTCACCGACTGCCAAGAAGACTGCTCGGTCGTCGCCGATATGATCATTCCGCATGTTCTTGTCTCCTGGACCACTCACTTACGTGTCACCTCACACGAATCACCTCCTCACATGTTTGAACTACATTTACTTGACGGTGATTATTTGCAATACCAATTGAGGTGGGATTTTGCACCAACACAAAATTCTGAGAACACCCTTGCCACCATGAGCCTCACCCTTCAGCCCAAGGGTTCGCTCACAGATTGGACGCCAAATTTCTTCTACGAGTGGACGTTACGGAACGGCCTCGAAAACCACTTCAAACGGATTCAGCAACAGGTGGCGTTACGATCTGGAAAATCTTTTTCTTCGAAATAGCCTTACGATTTCCATCCCTGGACTGCATGCAGGTTCCTGTTACATCGCTGACTTTGACCTGAAGCCTCTTCTCATTCTTCAAGCGAGATCTAAAAATTGAAAATATATAAACTGGAGAGCCCCCAAGAAAACCCTTTGAACCATCGATTCCAAATTGCAATTGAAAGTTAAATTAGACGACCATGTATCACTAGAGAACTTTTTCCAACCTGCCTAAGCACCCGGCCCACCCGACATTGTGCTTGTCTCGGCTTTCAGTATTAAATAATCGTTCATGCGTCAAGACCACTTCGGTCTGGTCTCCGCGTTCATGAAAATCCAGAGTCACCAATGTCTCGACGGTCGGCTCAGGGTCAGATCCTCCACAACTCACGCCAGCTTCCCATGTCCAGGTAAAAACCAGTTTTTCTGGAGATCGGACTTCTTGATACACCCCGCCAACCGTATGCTTCTCTCCATCAGGTGCAATCATCTGAATTCGATATTTCCCACCGACCTGGAGATCGATTTCAGCGAGCGGCGTCTTAAAGTCGTCAGTGGGCCCAAACCATTTTTTTAAGGCTTCTGGATTGGTCCATGCGCGAAAGACTTGTTCTCGCGTAGCACGGTACGTTCGTTTGATCTGCAAAGATGCCTGCCCTTCGGTCGTTGCATGGCTCATGAGGAAGACTCCTTTTGTGATGATGGATCAGATGATTGTAAATATTGCTCAAGTGCAT
>BQIY01000573.1 GCA_021604265.1 Nitrospirales bacterium | reverse complement strand
CGTTCCCAGATCCATTACTATCGGCATCTTGGCAGTTGGTCAGTGTCCCACCCACTGATCCTCCCCAGGTTCCCCGAAGGTCAGGTACGGTGGCCGCCACAAGAAGGCCAGGAGCGCCAACCCCCACGCTTGTGACACACAAGACAGCGACAAGTCTGCATAACCCGGCCTGTTGGAGTGTCATAGCGAATGCCTCCTTTTTTTTGGTGGTCTCTTTACATAAAAAAAGCGGCAGTGCCCTACAGGCACGCATTCAGGGACAGAGCAACAGAATTCTGACGTTATGGTATGGGGAGAAAGCGCTCACGGTAGAAATTATTGAGAATAATGTCAATAAATGCTCGATATAGTACTTGTGGGATTCGCTGTCAAAATTAGAAATGAACCTGGCATTTCAAAAGGCACCACAACATGGACGCCATCATCTCCGTCGGTTACCGCGTCAACTCCAAACGCGGCACTCAGTTCGGCATCTGGGCGACACAAATATTGCGTGATTATCTGGTGAAAGGCTACTCCGTCAACCAGTGTCGGCTGGAGAAACTCCAACAGACGGTCCGGCTGGTGGTGCCCATGGCGAAACACCGGGATCTTTCCGGCGATGAGGCCACCGCGCTCCTCCGCATGGTAGGCGAGTATAGCCGGGCGCTGGATCTGCTCGACGATTATGACCACCAACGGTTGCCTGTCCCTAGGGCAGGAAACCGGACACGTTACGCCTTAACCTATGCGGAAGCCCTCAGCATAGTGGATCGTTTGCGAGAACGCTTTAGAGCTCGACCCTCTTCGGTCAGGGAAAAGATGAAAGCCTGAACAGCAGCCTCCAAGCGATCATGCAAACGTTCGGTGGGCAAAACCTCTATCCCAGCTTAGAGGAGAAAGCGGCCCGCTTATTGTATTTCCTGGTGAAAAACCACTCCTTTGTGGATGGCAATAAACGAATCGTGGCTGCCCTATTTCTTTGGTTTCTGGATCGCAACAGCGTCCTGACCAATGCCACCGGGGCGGATCTGATTTCAGATGCCGCACTGGTAGCCATGACCCTGATGATCACGGAAAGCCGTCAAGAAGAAAAAGAAGTGTTGGTGCGCATCATCATGCACCTCCTCTGCGAACATGGTCCAATATGATCACTGAACCCAGCAAACACTGCCTGCCCTGATTGACACACAAGACCTTGGACGGCGATGCTATAATAGATTTGGCTGGACTATGCCAATTTTTTATTTACACATTCTGAGAGGAAATCATGACCACGAATTTGACACGCATGATGATCGGAGTTTCTTTAAGTGTTGCGCTCTTCGCAGGGAACGGCTTGGCCACCGAACCGGCCGAGGTGGAGAAATTTGTGAAGTCCCGTATTGAGATCGGCGAGATGATGACGAACTATTTTAAAGGTGGAAAAGGATACGGGGACGGTCAACGACCCTCGCCCGAGGCCATGAAAGAAATGGGCGCGGATATCAATACAAAACTTAGCGCGTTATTGGCAAAGCATGATTTGACGATCGAGGAATATCGCCAGCGCAGCCCTGAGGTCTTTGCCGATGAGGCGGCCGTGCAGGGGTATCTCAATGAGCATCCGGATCTGAAGGCACGCTACGACGCCCTTCCGTTGGGCAGCATGAAAGGCGGGAGCACCGGACGAGGCTACTGAACCTGAGGAAGAGGCCAACCGTTACATCTCCATACCCCCCTTTCTCAAGGGGGGCATCTCATCGACAAGTACGCAGGAGACTGGAAGAGATTATGCTGGACTGATTTAAAGAGTTCCATCAGGCGTGCGGCGCTGCCCCACGCCTCCTCGGAACATCTTGCAAGATAACCCTGTGAATAGATAAAAAAATGGTCCTCGGCCCTTGCTGCGTAGGTAGGCATTCAATTGAAATCTTTTCTTCTCTATGAGTATTTTCCACAGAATCATTCATCAGAGGGAAAGCGTTCGGGTCATGATGTACCCTCCCGACTCTCGGACCTGGAACCCTATAAATGGAGGTAGTTGAATCCCATGAACGATGAGCAACCGGCTACGGTCTGCGCCAGTCTCATTGAAGGTATGCAGAGTCTCCAGCTATCCACAGTCGGGGTGGACGGCATTCCCCACTGCAGCTATACGCCCTACTTGCACCGGGCTCCTGGCAGTTTTTACATCTTTGTCAGTCAACTGGCCGCACATACCCGTCACCTGCTGTCAAACGGGACTGTCGCGATCATGATCATCGCCGATGAACAGTCGACGTCACAAATTTTCGCCAGGACAAGGGTAAATTACGTGTGTGATGCCACACATATCCCACCCGATAGTCCCGACTACGAATCCGTGCTGGACGACTATCAGGAAAGGCATGGCAAGATGGCCGGCCTGTTACGGCAGTTGCCGGACTTTATCCTGTTTCACCTAAACACGAAGAATGGACAGTTTGTGATGGGATTTGGCAAAGCCTACACCCTGACCGGAGAAGACTTGTCGGTCTTCGAACATGCCCGCACTGGATAGTCTGATTAATCAATTGGCCGGGCTCTATTCCAGCCCTAACCGCTTCTCTGTACTTTACAGAAG
>BQIY01000572.1 GCA_021604265.1 Nitrospirales bacterium | reverse complement strand
GCGACCACAAGGCCGGAACCAACGAGCAAGCCGATATCTGCGAAACCATCAGCAGGAGTTGGTGGTACCCAAAAGCCACAGAGACTTGAGGCAGAACCGGTTACTGTGAAGTCGCCGGTAGACTGGGAACGTGTGATGGATCGGTTGATGAAGGATCATCCCAATATCGGGACATTTGTCGAGATGGGAACGTTGGTGCAAGTCGATCCGGAGCAGGTCGTTATCGGATATCCCAAGAATGCGTCTGTTGCCAGATGGCGAACTGATAAGCCTGAAAATCGGGCCTTGGTGGCCAAGGTGTGTCAGCAGGTATCAGGACATGCTATCAATGTCCGCGTCGTCGAGCTGGACGGCACAAAGTCAGCAGCCCTGACGATCGGACAGAAACGATCGCAACATCAAGACCAGGAAGATCAAAACCTCATAGACGAAGTACGTGCGAATCCGATCGTAAAACAAACCCTTGAGATGTTTGGTGGAGAAGTGGTCTCGGCCCACCGTGTTTCCCCAAAAGAGGAGAAAGCCTAATGTCAAAAAATCCATTTGGTAATATGAGCAATATGTTGAAACAAGCCCAGGCCATGCAGGAGCAAATGGGGAAAATTCAGGCTGAAGCCGCGACCAAGGAAGTTGAAGCCTCAGCAGGCGGAGGCATGGTGACGGTGCGAGTAACTGGCGCGATGCAAATTGCCAGCGTGACCATTGACCCAGAGGTGATGAAGTCCGAAGATCGCGACATGCTCCAAGATTTACTCGTGGCGGCGACAAATGAGGCGTTGCGAAAAGCCAAAGATATGATGGCTGAAGAGATGAAGTCGTTGACCGGCGGCATGGGCATACCTGGTATGTTTTAGGCTCAATAGGAGGAGAGAGTGTCAGGTATCATTGCAGAAAAAGGTTCTGGAGCAAGTCGTCAACAGAGCGGGTGTTTAGCGCGTCTCGCTAAGGAGTTTGTGCGACTTCCCGGTATCGGGCAGAAAACTGCGCAACGGCTAGCGTTCCATATCATGAAGGCGGAAAAAGAAGAAGCCTTGCGCTTAGCCGATGCGATTCGAGATGTGAAAGAGCGTGTGGCCTTCTGTACGCAATGTCGAAATATCGCGGAAGAATCGTTGTGTGATATTTGCCTGAATCCGAAGCGTGATCGAACGAAAATTCTTGTCGTCGAAGAACCCAGCACCCTCCAAGCCATTGAGCACAGCAAAGCCTTCCATGGATTGTATCATGTCTTATTCGGGGCGTTGTCTCCCTTAGATGGAGTTGGGCCGGCTGATATTCGAGCGCATGAATTGGAAGAGCGCGTGAAATCAGGAGACGTGCAGGAAGTCGTCATTGCCACCAATCCGACGATCGAAGGCGAAGCCACAGCGATTTATCTCACCAAAATCCTCAAGCCGCATGGCGTCAGTGTTTCACGAATTGCATATGGTATCCCTGTCGGTATGGACATTGAGTATGCTGACGAAGTCACGCTGTTGAAGTCCATCGAAGGGCGTCGCGAACTCACTTAGTTCGTATCTCGTCGTTCGTGCCTGCGCGCTGTAGCGCTCCGGCGCACAAGCGTGAAGCGTATCTCGTAAAAGCAAAGATGTTGTTTCGCGAAATACGAGCGACCAGCGAGGATTCAGGTTTTTATGTAATCGGGACTCCTAGCCAAATCGCAAACTGCTTAAGATCCGCTTGCCATTCTCGTTCGTACTGACTTTCGGTTTTTGCAAAGCCTACCAATTCTTTCACTGCCAGTTGGCGTGTCGCTTCATCTTGAATTTCATCTGCAAATAACTTCGGAATCATAAACCCCTGTGTCAATCGAACCAGGTTTTCTTGTTCCTGAGTGGAGAGTGCAAGATGTTTCAAGGCCTTTCTCAGCTTCCGAAGGCCAGGATCTCTTGCCTGATCAATGGCGCAGGCGAACAATCCCCCAATATTGTATCGATCATTTGCGGAGAGTCCGGCTTTTTGGGCCGGTTGGCTTTTAGCGAATGGAGATTTTTTTTGAGTCGGCTTGGAGGGAGAACGTTTCGATTGAGTTTTTGGTTTGACGCTTTTTGGTTTTGACGCGTTGGCACGTTGAACTACAGGTTTCTTTTTGGCCGAAGAAGAACTTGGTTTTTGAGTAATCTTCTTGGCAGATGTGGCCTTTGCCGAAGATCTAGGCGTTTTTGCCTTGGTCTTTGCTGCAGGTTTTTTCTTTATCTTTGCGCTCGCCGTTTTTGCCTTGGTCTTGCTGTTGACGGAAGCTTTCTTTTTAGCTGATACGGAAGACTTCGGTTTAGGCTTTGACGTTGAGGAAGCTTTAGTGGGTTGAGTTTTCTTCGCCGATGGACGGACAGCTTTCTTCTGAGCCATGGACACTCCTTTCCCTGGAGATCGTTGAGTGAGAGATTTTAAGGTAATATGGCCGATTCATTTCACAGCGACAGAGTGACACTATAGCGAGCCATGATTGATCGAGCAAGAAGGGAAAGGTCAAAAAAGTGTAAAGACAAAACCACCTTACGATATCACAAAATGGGCTGAAGTGTGTTCTCTCAAGGGGCCACACCGCTGTCGAGGACAATCTCGC
>BQIY01000571.1 GCA_021604265.1 Nitrospirales bacterium | reverse complement strand
CTGGCTCTGGGCGCACTTGCTGGTTATTGTGCCTGGTTTTTTCGCAATCCTGCTCGTGTGATTCCCCCAGGCGATGAGTTCATCGTGTCCCCGGGAGATGGGCTCGTTGTGGCGGTTGAGCGGGAATTTGAGTCACGGTTCCTCAAAGCCGACAGTATACGAGTCAGTGTTTTTCTTAATATATTTAATGTCCACATTAATCGAGTGCCTTGTGAGGGGGTCCTCTGTGATGTGGCGTATCAGCCTGGCCAGTTTATCCCGGCCAGTAAGCCTGATGCGACGGTACGAAATGAACAAAATGCGTTAATGATTCAACGGTCTGATGGCAAGAAGGTTCTGTGTGTTCAAGTCGCCGGACTGATTGCCCGGCGAATTGTCTGTTGGGCAACCCCGGGTGAACGTGTAGCCAAAGGGGACCGGTTTGGGCTGATTCGATTTGGTTCACGGATGGATTTGTATTTACCCGAAGAAAGTCAGGTCATTGTCAAAACAGGCGATCGGGTGAAAGGTGGGACGTCCATCTTAGCGGAATTAGCCTAGCGCACAGATAACCCAAGAAAAGAGGATCCCACTTCTCTTGGACAGTTATTTTGGTACACTACGTGAGTGACGGCGGGACCATCACAAACTTTTTAAGAAGACACAAGCATGCGTGGATCATTTATCAAAGAACCTAAAAGACGACGGGGCGTGTATCTCATCCCCAATCTTCTCACAACCGGCAACCTGTTTAGTGGGTTAGCGTCGATCCTCTTTGTGTTTAGCGGGAACTATCAGGCCGCGGCCATTGCGGTTTTTGTGGCGATTGTGTTCGATACCTTAGATGGCACGTCTGCCCGTCTCATGAAAAGCACCAGTCAATTTGGGCTGCAGTACGATTCCTTGGGCGATTTGATTTCGTTTGGTGTGGCTCCGGGGCTCGTGATCTATGCTTGGGCGTTGAATACTCCGACGATGCTGGGAGCGGCCGTCATGTTTGCTTTTGTGGCATGTGGGGCCTTACGGCTTGCACGGTACAACGTGTCAGCGGCATCAAATGATAGTAAGGCGTTTACGGGACTGCCCATTCCGGGAGCAGCTGGTGTCATTGCGTCCCTTGTGATCTTTGACCATCATGTGCTTCCCTTAGGCGATGCCGTTCGGCCAATTTTTGGATTGGTCTTGAGCTTGGTATTATCATTTTTGATGGTGAGTACGATCAATTATCGAAGTGTCAAAGATCTCAAATTTCGTGAAAGTCATCACTTCAATTATTTAGTCTATGCGATTCTTGTGTTAATGGCGGTCTTAGCCTATCCGCAGCTCATGTTGTTGGTCCTCTTCGGAACCTATGCGCTTTCAGGTGTGATTGACCAAGGGTATCAAGCGCTCACAAAAACATTCCGTCGACCGAAGGACTCGACGGGTGTCAAGGACTCTCTAAAAGAATCCAAGGAGACGTAGAGTGGGTATGAAATTCTGTACATTCTTCAGGTCTCAGGTCTTCTTGATGCCTGTGAGTCAATGTCTTTTTCTTCTAGGGAAAGTATAATGTAAGTTCGATCGGGTGCCTGGGTGAAATATTTAGCCTTCGTCCCGATCGGGAGGAAGGCTTTTTTTCATACCTACATTGAGCGATTTTTATGGATGAGATGTTCTAGGACCTTGTGATGTCAGGGGTTTTAAAAAATGCAGGCAGACTCTTTGGTCTGTCGAGGCTTTTTAAAATTGCTGGCGCGCAAGGGATTGGTGCAGGTTGCCATATACAATTGCTCAATATAGGTAAAATAGGAGGTATGGGCTATGGCACGGTTGATCAGGATCTTTGATACGACATTGCGGGATGGAGAGCAATCTCCAGGCGCGAGTATGAATATTGAGGAAAAAGTCCTGGTAGCCAAACAACTTGCCCGGCTCAATGTTGATATTATTGAAGCCGGATTTGCCTTTAGTTCTCCCGGTGATTTTGAAGCGATTACGAGGATTGGGCAAGAAGTTGAAGGTCCCGTGATTTGCAGTTTGGCACGGGCCAAACCAGAAGATATTGATCGAGCTTGGGAAGCGCTCAAGGGGACACCCAAGGGGCGTATCCATACATTTTTGTCGACATCAGATATACATCTCAAACATCAATTTCGTATGACTCGTGATGAAGCCAGAACCCGAGCGGTCGAAATGGTTCAACATGCCAGAAGTTATGTCGATGATGTTGAATTTTCCCCAATGGATGCGACACGATCTGACCTTTCCTATTTATGTGAAGTGGTTGAAGCGGTGATTGAGGCAGGGGCTGGGACTGTGAATATTCCCGATACCGTGGGTTATACCACTCCACAGGAATTCGGCAATATTATTCGAACGCTTCGAGAGCGTGTCCGCAATAGCGATAAGGCAATTATCTCCGTTCATTGCCACAATGATTTAGGGTTGGCTGTCGGGAATTCGATGGCCGCAATTTATGCCGGCGCTGGACAAGTCGAATGCACGATTAACGGCATCGGTGAACGGGCTGGCAATGCGTCACTCGAAGAAATTGCCATGGGATTGAGGACCCGAAAAGATTTCTATGATGCCGACACGCAAATTTTG
>BQIY01000570.1 GCA_021604265.1 Nitrospirales bacterium | reverse complement strand
GGAAGAAGCCATACAGGCAGCCATGTATCACACCCAACTCGCTTCCCCTGAATTATTAGAATTCTCTCTCTTTAGCCTGCCTCTTGAGGCACAGGCGGTCTATCGGATTTTACTCATGGTTCCCATGGGAGCCTTGTTGTTACTCATACTTCGAAACGTCATCGGCATCAAAACATTTGGGACCTTCATGCCCATTCTTATGGCCTTAGCCTTTCGAGAGACTCAATTAATATGGGGAGTCATTCTGTTCTCATTTGTTGTGGCATTAGGGTTAGGCGTACGCTTTTATCTCGAAAACCTCAAACTCCTCCTTGTTCCTCGGCTGGCCTCTCTTCTCATTATCGTGATTTTATTAATGGCTGCACTCAGTGTCCTCAGCCATAAGCTTGGACTCGATCGCGGGCTCTCTGTCGCGTTGTTTCCCATGGTCATTCTCACAATGACGATTGAACGTATGTGCATCGTCTGGGAGGAACGCGGGGCGAGTGAATCCATTCAGCAAGGGCTGGGGAGTTTAGCTGTCGCCTCTCTAACCTATCTCGCGATGACGATGCCGTACATGGAACACCTCCTCTTTGTGTTTCCGGAATTGCTGTTACTTTTTCTGGCCGGCACATTACTCATGGGACGATACTCTGGGTTCAGACTCCTGGAACTTCGTCGCTTTAAAGCCTTAACGCAATAGCATCAACCAGGTCACCGAGAGTCATGTTTTCTTCACTTAGTAAAGCATTAGCCAAGCGTGGAGTCCTAGGACTCAACCACCGCAATGCGGGCTATACCCTCTGGCATAACCCCCGTCATCTTTTTCCGCTAGTTGATGATAAGTTAACCACAAAGCGCCTTGCTGAAGAGGCAGGGTTGGCTGTCCCAAAGCTCTACGGGGTCGTTGAAATCGAACGGCAGGTTCGTGGGCTCGCAGCTTTGCTCAAGCCATATGACGACTTTGTTATTAAACCGGCACAAGGAAGCGGGGGGGACGGAATTGTGGTCATTACGGGTCGACGAACCCATCGTTACCGGAAAGCGAGCGGTCAATTTACCACCCAAGAAGGAATCGATCACCATGTGTCGAATATTCTCAGTGGTCTCTATAGCCTTGGCGGACACCCCGACAAAGCCTTAATTGAATATCGCGTGAAGTTTGACCCTGTCTTTGAAAAGATCAGTTTCCAGGGAATTCCAGACATCCGCATTATTGTCTTCCTTGGCGTTCCCGTCATGGCGATGGTTCGTTTACCAACACGTATGTCGGATGGCAAAGCCAATCTCCATCAGGGAGCGATCGGCGCGGGCATCGACCTTGCCACAGGTCGTACATTAAGCGGCGTCTGGAAAAATGAGATTGTGAAGGAACATCCAGACACGGAACAATCCATTACAAACGTCCAAATTCCGCATTGGGAAACGTTATTGTATCAATCCGCACAATGTTATGAACTCACAGGGCTCGGATATCAAGGGGTCGACCTTGTATTGGATAAAACCCAAGGTCCACTCATCTTAGAACTCAATGCCCGCCCAGGCTTGAACATTCAAATTGCCAATCAAGCCGGCTTATTACCACGGCTGCACATGGTTGAACAAGAATCCAAAAACCTCGTTAAACTTGAGGATCGCGTGGCCTTTGCGACGCAACATTTCGGATCATCCTTAAATGAAAGCCAATCAACCGTTGAGGCTTGAATCCTCCCACCCTTGACCGCTCTTTAGAAACTCAGGAAAGAAGAAAAGACAAACTGGAGAATGTTAGGAAGAGAAATAAAACCGCTCGACTCTTCACAAAACAAACCTTACCTAGGCAAGCGACTCAAGAAGCTCTTTATTCGGTGAGAAAATCATCAGCATTAAACAGCCATCTTCCGTCGAAGTCTCATGATGAACGGTTCCGGTTTCTGCACGATGATAATCACCGGGATACAAGACATGTCCACCACAACATAACGTGCCCTCCAAGATATAAAACTCCTCAGGAGATGTATGTCGATGAGCCGTATAACGGCTATGTGGTGCCATACGTGCCAGAACCGTCATTCGCCTATCGGCTTTATCAAACGAAAGGAGTTTCACGCGAATACCGGGTTCCACTTCACGCCAAGGGCCGTCTGTCGATCGGACGACCGAAAACCCTTCACCTTCAGATGACGTCGCAGGTTCAGGAATCGATTCTGGTTCTTTCGCGTTCGGCTCAGCCGCGACTCGTTGTAATATGGCCGTGCGGAGCGAAGCCGGAGGAGTCATGGGTGCTGCTGATGTCCCCAATATCCCGGCAATGTTCTGAAAATCTTTGACGGCCTGACAGGTCGCGCATCCCTCAGCCACAATCTTTTCGAAGGATTCCCGCTCAGGCCCGTCAAGGGCGCCCAAGGCATACAGGGCAGCCTGTTCGAGGATTTCTTCACTAGGTTCTTCGGGAGTCACGAAATAAGACCTTCTTCCAATGGACCAAGCATGTTTCGTAATTTTATCATACCGAGTCGTACCCGGGTTTTCACAGTCCCAAGCGGCTCTCCAATCTGCACGGCAATTTCACGTTGCGTGAGCCCTCCAAAATATGCCATCTCAATCACGCTCCG
>BQIY01000569.1 GCA_021604265.1 Nitrospirales bacterium | reverse complement strand
AAATCAGATTACCGGGGTGCGTACGACCAGTACCATGCCTACATGCGGCAATCCGTATCCGGATTAAGCGTCGACTCGACGGTAAAATATCGGGGCGTGAATGTGGGGCGAGTGAAGGAAATTGCGTTGAATCCTGAAAATTCCGAAGAGGTGCGTTTGACCCTTGATATTCTACAGGGAACCCCGATCAAGACCGACACGGTTGCGACGTTGGAAACGCAAGGATTAACCGGATTGGCGACGATGAATTTGGAAGGAGGAAGCCGCGAGGCTTCGAGATTGGAATCCGAACCGGGGCAAGAATATCCGGTCATTCAGACGAAACCCTCGCTGTTTTTTCGCTTGGATATGGCCATTTCACGTCTCCTTTCAGAGCAGGGTCTTTCCAAGCTTCTGAGTAGCCTGCATGGGTTGAGTGAAAACGCTTCGACGTTCATGAATGAGGAGAACCGGTTAAAGATGGAAGGCATTCTGAATGACCTTGCCACGGCGTCTCACACCTTGAGCAGGCATCATGAAACATTAGCCCAGGGAATTGACCAGGCGGCTGAAGCTGCCGAGAATCTGGCCATCCTGACCTCAACGGTGAACGAAGACATGCCAAGACTGGTCGCGCGAATTCATCAGAGTACCACGGCGGTCCAAGGGGTGGCGGAAGAATTAGTCCGAACTGGAAAGACGTTGGAGACCATTGTTCAGGACAGCCGTCCTGACATCCAACAATTCACACGCGAGACATTGGGCGAAACTGGGCAATTAGTGACCGAACTCCGGCAGCTCACCTCCACGCTGCAACGGGTGGCTCATCAAATTGAGCGAGCGCCCGATTCGCTGATTTATGGTCGACCATCTCAACCCAGAGGTCCCGGTGAGTAAATCCATGAAAGTCTTCTTCCTGATTGCGGCACTGTTCTTTTTGACCGCATTTTCCGCCTGTACGCTTTTTCGAGGGACGGATGAGCCCATGCGCTCGTATGTCCTGGAAATGGAGAAGGGAGGAGAAGCCCGGGTATCTGACGGATTCCGTTCATCGAATTTGCCGAGTCTGCTGGTTTCACTCCCTCAACCTGCGCCGGGCTATGAATCGCAACGAATGGCCTATGAGCAGGTTCCGCATGAACTTCGGTTTTTTGCCACGAGCCAGTGGGTCGATTCCCCCGCCAGTATGCTGGCCCCGTTAATCACGAACGCACTCGAAACCGGGACCGAATGGGGTGCGGTGATTCAACTGCCTTCCGTGCTTCGAGGGGACTATCGTTTGGACCTATTCCAGGTGGTTTTGGTTCAGGAATTCACACAACAATCGAGTCAAATTCGATTGGCCCTGCGGGCCCAATTGGTGACGGTTTTTGATCCTCGTGTCATTGGAACGCGGAGTTTTGAATTTCATGAAGCGGCACCCAGCGAAGATGCCTATGGTGGCGTGCAAGCTGCCCAGAAAGCAGTTGAGACGTTGTTGGTTGAGCTGAAACATTGGTTGCAGGGCTGTCTGCACAGCGTGCAACAGTCGGACTGCTGAGTCATTATTCTTCCGGGGGGACGGAGGGAGGCTGAACATGGTTACTGAACATCCAAATTCTGTTTGGCGGAAATTGGAGAAGATCGCTTTGATCGGTCTGGCGCTCTCGTCGATACTGGGTATGGAGGTAAAGGGGCAGGAGCTATCCGCCGAAAAAGGCAAGGGCCTCTATCAACGATTGTGCAGCACTTGTCACGGAAAAGCGGGAACAGTGGATAGGTATGGGCTGTTTGATCCACCACCCGCAGATTTAAAGGATCCGGCAACGCAAAAGAAAACGGACGAGGAACTCTTGAACGCGATTCGGAACGGACATCCCAACACGGCCATGGGAAACTGGGAATACGCCTTGTCGGGGGAGGAGATGAAAGACGTCTTGGCGTATATCAGAACGCTTTGGGGAACAACATCGTGATTTGCCAACCTCTCCTTTGTTCGTTCAATGCCAGGTTACGAATGAAAGATGGGGGATGATGGCGAAGGGATACAATCGCTATCATGTTCATTGTGACCTGTCCTTTACTCTGTCGAACGAATGTGGAAACCCCCATAAGTTTTTGCCCGACGGTCACCTGCAACATCCCTTCGGATCCGGTCTTTTCAAATTTTTGAACCCCTGAAATTTATCCCGGCTGGATTCATCGCCTTATCAGTCTACGACACCTTTCCCTATTGGTTCTCCAGTTCCCCATACGTTCACTCCTGCTGTTTTCCGGCTCTCGTGTGGCATTGACCCGCCAATTAGCCTGTTTGATGGCATCAAAGAATTGATAGATGGGTACGTTCCGTCTGGTGAGGTGGAAGGCAAGGATGGATGAGTGCCAATCTTACCCGAACAATCTCTCGAGCGTGTTTCCTGGACCCGGTTGGTTTCTTGGCTCGTCCCGTCGCGAAGACAGCATCGTATGGATTTCAAGACCAGTGCTGCGCATGTATGAGTGCCTTCGCGTGTGCGCTCAGTGCGAAAACGCCCCTTCCAAACCCTTTGTTCTATCTTGGTCGTTTTGGGAATCGTACCTGCGCTGTGTTCCTATGAACGACCGAATCAAGCCCCAGGCCTGC
>BQIY01000568.1 GCA_021604265.1 Nitrospirales bacterium | reverse complement strand
TGAATCCGGAAACCGCCATTTTAACGGGGTTTGGAGAGATGTGCTTCACACTATTGGGTAAGTGACAGCTGATTAGGACGGTTGCGCCTGGATCAAGGGGGAACCCCGGGTCGTGTTCGCTGTTCAGACAATTGGTTAGGGGGTATTGGGTTGGACCTCTGAGTGTTCTTGTGCCAACGCGGCCTCTAAAAACAGGGCTTGTTCCAGTGACCGGAAAAATTTCTGATAGGGTTCGGGGTCCTCGACCGCCCGCAAATAAAATTGGGCGCTTGCCCGCACGACTAATTGCTTTTCGTTTCGGGGCCGTACGGTGACCGTGAGTCGAACCACATCATTGCGATGCCAGAACGGACCCCATGAGAGATAGGTCTTACCGAACACGAGAAGACTTTGGTTGTCGTAGAGGTGGTAGAGAGGGTCATAGCCATATTCCGGTCGTTCAAGGGGCGCAAAGTATTTGCCGGACACAATGCCGAGTTCTTCATCAAGAACCTCCAACTGAACATTCAGATCCTGCATCGTGGACAGGATGGCTTTGAGTATGGTTCGACGATCGGTCGTGTCGAATACCCGGCTTTGGGCCGCTCGCAATTTGACCTGACTGGCCTCAGACATCCAGATCTGTTCCCTCGCATCCCACTGATTTTCATGTCGCGACTCATAGGGAGAAATGCAGCCCCCAAGAAGCAGTCCCGCACTGATGAGGCAACCGATCGGTAAGGCCTTCGTAAGATGTTTCAGATGGCCATGCATGGGGATACCTGCTCCTGACTATTCTTTGGAAATAAACAGCGAACGCTCCAAGGTCGCGAAAAAGTTCTGGTAGACTTTTTGATCCTCAATCGGTTTGTTGTTATAGATGGCATTCGCCCGGATCATCATGTGTCCTTCGGTCTGGGGTCGCACGGTGACCGTAATCCCCAGGACATCAGTATAATTGGGTTCCGCAAAACGGGCCGCAGTGATGAGTCCCATGGGTTCGTTGGCGCGTTCGATGATGAACCCAAGATCCTGCAGTGCGGCAACGACCCCGCGCATGGCTTGGGAAGGATCCGTGACCTCAAATGAACGTGATTGATAGCTGCGCAATTTCATTTGCGCCGCGGTTGGAGCTAATAAATCCGGTCCGGGTCGTGGCGGTGCACATGCCTGAAGTAACAAGCCCCCACTTAAAAGGAGTGCAATCCAGACAGCTTGCGTGTGTGCCATATGTCCTCGCTTAAATAGTGAACGCTTCCAAAAAGACGGCTTTGGAGAGCTTGAAGAAAAATTGCTGGTATATCAGCGGATCCCGGATCATCTCCATTTTTTGTTCTCCCGGAGGAATATACTGCCGATCGGTTTGTCCGTCTCCCTGCCACACCACCCGGTAGAACATGATTCGCACCTCATGTTTTGTGCCCTCCTGGTTAATGGGACGGGCGATAAGGACGGCCGCGATTTTCTGATGGAGATCTACCGGCATCCTGAAGTTCCCTAAGGACAGGAGCCCCATAAAAAACCGGTTGAGGTCTTGCCCATATTCCCTGGCGCTTCGTTCTTTGGTGGCGCGCAGAAACCCCATTTGCCGGACGCTTTCCTCGATCTGGAGCCCCAGATCCTGCAAGACGGCAGCCGACGCGGACAGAAGTTCATGTTCATTGGATGTTTCAAAGACACGAATCTGCATCGCCCGGTTTTTCGGGCTTTCAGGCGACAATTGAAGGAGCTCTGCGGGTTGGGTCGGCGTGGTACAACCGTTGTTTAGGGCCAGAAGAGCAAGAAGTGTCCCACCCGCCGCCCATCTCAACGGTTTTGGCATGGCGGGGCGTTCAGAATTGCGTCGAGTTGTAGGCAAAGTCCCGCACCATTTTCTCTTCGTCATACTTGATGATAATGGTGAGGGTTCGTTGGCGGGATGAGCTGGAACTGTCTTTAGAGTTTGCGCCCAGAATGATGAGAGTCCCATAGGAGGATGAACTCGTGTTCACCCGATCCGTGGAGACCTTATCGTAAATCCACACTTCCCGCCGTTTGTCATCTGTCGTCACAATATTGGGAGATCCCAAAATTTCGGCCACTTGTGCGGCACTCATTCCCGTTTTGATTTCTCCCTGGACTTTCCCGACAGTCAGACGTTCTTCGGGAATTTCTGCCTTGGTGCTTCCACAACCCGATAGTCCCAATAGAAGGCACATTCCCAGGGTTATTGGCATGGTTTTCATGACTGTACTCCTTTTCAATTTTCAAACCCTATCTTTGAACGAGCTTTTCTCCACATATGTCGAGCCTGGCTTTGACTATTTTCTAGGAAGACGGCTCCCGTTGAGGATCTCAAAAGTTTACCGTCCTGATGAGGTTCGAACGTGCATCACCTTCCTGTCGATACGTTGTCCTCTATGTTTTCACCTTTTCGTCTGGCTGAACCAAAGCCGGAGGACGTTGAGCAACCAAATCGGCATAAAAATCCTTGCCTTCATGATTGATGACGATAAAGGCAGGGAAGTCTTCCACTTCGATTTTCCACACGGCTTCCATGCCGAGATCTTCGAATTCCAAGACTTCCACTTTTTTGATACTATGCTCGGCCAGTCGCGCGGCC
>BQIY01000567.1 GCA_021604265.1 Nitrospirales bacterium | reverse complement strand
TGTACTTGAGGAAGATCAGACCGAGGGCCACATGCTTGTAGTCAGAGGGTTCCATGTTGCCACGGAGTTTGTCTGCCGTAGCCCAAAGTTGCGCCTCAAAACCGAGTTGGCCTGTGTTGGCCTTCTTCTTTGATCCTGACTTTTTCCGCTTTGTTGCCATTGGCTGGCTATTCCCCCGTCACATGATCGGCAGATTGGCCGATGAACACTCTGAACTGGATATAATGGTTCGTACGAGCGTCTAAATTATTGATTCTAATAGTCTGTCAATTCTAGGTCTAAACGGCGCTAAATGTCGAACTTAGGTCCAGAGGCAGACGCTTTGTAGACACGAAAAATTAGAATTACATTCATTGCCGGCATTTTCACTGGTTCACAAGAATGAGTTTGGTTGAAAAATTCTGTTACGCCAACAAGCGAGGTTCCGATGGAGGATAGGAATCCAGCCGGGTCTCCGGGTAGGCCATTAGATGAGATTTTGTCTACCTTGGGCGTATATAGAATTCGGGCAACCTATGGTGCAGTTGCGGAGGTTCTGGGTTGCAAGCCACAGTCGGTCGGAGCGGCCCTGGGAAAAAGACGAAAGGAGGCGTCCTGGATCGTCAATGCCAAGACTGGACTCCCGACAGGCTACGCAACTGCGGTTATGCATCCTCAGTTGACTACCAACGATCATATTGTTTGTGGCTCGATAGAGTTGGAATACCTTATTCGTGCTTGGAGGTCCAGTGACAGTAGATCGAAAATACCATTTACCTCGAATACATCATCTCGAACAGCAGCCACCGGAGAAACGGTTCGTACAGATCACAGCGCATATGAAGTTCCACACGTTTTAGAACAAATTTCCGATGGGAGGAGTGTTTGTGGCATCGACTGGAGCGGTGCACGCGACGCGGGAATACGCGCCTGGGTAGCCCAGGGCCAAATTTCTTCGGGAAGGCTTCGTCTCGATCATTTGATACCCGGGGAACAACTTCCCGGTTCAAGTAGCGATATTGAACGCTTCATTCCGGCTTTGGTTGACTGGATAAAGGGATGCGGAAACTTCGTAATCGGGGTCGATTGTCCGTTCGGATTGCCCAAGGATTTGGTAATTGAGGACTCATGGGAAGCGTTTATACGAGATTTCCCAAAGAAGCATCCGAATCCAGATGACTTCCAACAGTGGTGTAACACGACTGCGGGTGGTAAGGAACTGAAACGAGTTACGGATCGAACTGCAAAAACCCCGTTCTCTCCGTATAACCTTCGAATGTATCGACAAACATATTGGGGCCTTCGAGGTCTGCTCTATCCACTGGTGGTCGGTGATCATGTTCGTGTCCTCCCTATGCAAGTCCCAGTTGCCGGCAAGCCGGTGATTGTGGAAGTTTGTCCTGCGTCAACACTCAAACATCTTGAGATTGACACACCTTATAAGGGGGGTGGGAGCAGGCAGAGACAAAGCCGTGAGCAAATTATCAAGCGCCTAGTCAGCTCGGGGCTACTGGAGATCAGACGCACCGATCGAGAAGTGGTAATTCGGAATCAGGGCGGGGACGCTCTTGATGCGATTCTCGCTGCGATTTCAATTGCCCGGTTAGTCGGAGAGAATCTGGAGAACCTTGGCGCCTTGCAAAGTGAGGACTTGATTGAAGGACGCGTCTACTACTGAAATGGATTGGGAGGTACTCGATCTGTACCTGTTTCGAAGCCTAGCCCAGGTGCGTCAACTCGTCAGCGAATGGCGTCGACAGTACAACCATGATAGACCCCATGATTCCTTGGTCGGATTGCCGCCTTCAATCTATGCAACCCGAAACCTGGAAAACTCTAGTTTAGAACTGGCAACTTGAAGGGGGAAACTTACGTGAGTATCTGATCTTGAAGTTAATCATAGGGAAACGATTAGTTTTCCCCACATTTTCCCATACAACGTAAATATTCCAAAGTCTGTTATGACCGTCTGTATTCATCACGATTGAGAGAAGTAAAAAATGTTTAACAGATCAGAACTAGAGTGTCACCATACATTCGATGAGATTCACAAGATAATCGAAGAATTAGATGACCATGACGAGCATTCGACTGCGCACGTTAGGCAGAGGAGAGGGATTTTGAAAACCATAATTGAAGAGTATCACCCGTTGTTTCATCTAGCGCGAATCTTAACCAACTTTAAATCCGCCCGACTTATGCCTAATTCTCATCCAGGACCGGACGCCGAAATTATTTTAAGAGACGAATCCTTATTGACTGTTCAGATCACCTGCTCGGGGGAAAGTACTAACACAAGACTACAACGAGATCTTTTGAATAATGGAAATGCGGTATATCCAAATCAGTTCCATGAAAGCCACAGAGGAGAAATCGTTTACTCTGGTCGTATCTTAACAACTAAAAATGCTATGACACAAAGAACAATAGATGAAGTGTTGTCGTCCATCAAATTAAAAAATGAGAATTATTGGGAAGGAACGCAGCTACTCTTGATCAGCATTAGACAATCCGAAATAGGAATGACTGATGACTGGCGGGATCAAGTATGCAAACAAGTCGAATATAGTGGGGTCTCTCCGTATCAGAGAATCTATGTATC
>BQIY01000566.1 GCA_021604265.1 Nitrospirales bacterium | reverse complement strand
GCTCTGTCTTTAACAATTCTCGGGGATATGGCTGGTCAACGCGTGTCAATACACGAGACCGCAATCGTTCGAGCGACCAGTCTCTTGACACGCTGATTCACTTTGACACAGGTGCCGTTGTCACCTGGCAATATACGCTTCCCAATGGCCAATACCATGTGTCGCTTGCGAGTGGAGACCCCTCATGGCCACAAGGGCCACATCATGTTCAAGTCGAGGGCGTCACCGTTATTAATAATGTCTCGACCAAAGTCAATGAATTTGTGCATATAACGAACCATCTTGTGACGGTTGCCGACGGTCAATTAACGATTCGCCTCACGCGGCCAAACGGCACAAGCAAGAAGACTATCCTCAACTTTGTCCGCATTGCTCCTGCAGGTTCTACCCCACCACCTCCCCAGCCGCCCCCAAATCCTCCACTACCGCCAGCTGGCTCAACCGTCGCCATTAACTTCCAACCAAGCTCTGCGACCACACCAGCAGGCTTCCTAAAAGATGACGGCTCTGTCTTTAATAATTCTCGGGGATATGGCTGGTCAACGAAGGTCAATACCCGTGATCGAAATTTTCTCAACGATCAGTCACGAGACTCTTTTATTCATTTTGACACTGGCAACTCTGTCACTTGGCAGTACAACCTCACCAATGGTCACTACGTCGTCTCATTAGTCAGTGGCGATCCGAGTTATAGACAAGGGCCGCATCATATCGTGGTCGAAGGAAAGACCGTGATTGACAAGATCACGACACGAGTGAACGAATTCCTGGCAATCACCGATTTTCCGGTAACTGTAAACGATGGAAATCTCACCATTCAGCTTACGCGCAGCGGGGGAAAAACTAAAACGATACTCAATTTTGTCCGTATTGCCCCTGCGGGCGGGTAAAGCGTGAACAACCCTCAGAGGGTAGACACATGCGACCGTTCCCACTGATGTTTTTCCTACTCCTGGGGTACGGTTGCATGGACGGTGTTGTTGAACGGCCAGATTGGGGATATGGAAAATTGAGAAGCAATCAAGAAGGAAGGTTCGTCCTCATCCTGAATGGACTTGCTGTGACATTTTTTACGTAGAGTGAGAAACGACGGGCAGCGAGAACGTGAAATGTCGGGATGATTCCTGTTCGCCGATGTTTCTGAGACCATAGAATACGGGAACGCGTGGATCACAAAAAAACGACGAGTTCTCCTGTTCACTCACGTGAGTCGACTATCCTGCAAGCGACACGGAATGCTCATTTCCATTGAGCCCGTCTTCTTCTGGATCAATCCAAGATTTCCGAGGAAACCCCAGCGAATCTGTCCCCTCTCCATAATAGAGCGCATGGGCCTTCAAGAGATAGGTGATCGGGCCAATGGTTCCATCCGTTTCCATAATTTTATATTGCGGATCACGTAACTCTGGAAGTGATGGATACCGGCCGGGCAACACCCGAAGCACGCGATGGATGGTAATATGGGTTCGTCGTTCTCCTGTTGAGTCACTGTAGACCACAACCATCATACCATTCGGCAGAAGTTTACTCTCAGACGGGAGATCGACTTGAAACTCGTCAGGGTTAGGAACATCCAGGCAGGCAACACTCGCAAGCGGCAGAATCGTCAACAGGAGAATCACGCCTCCTGATACAACAGACCTTGAAAAAAAAGGAAGGGAGCCTCTCATACGGCACCTCCTTTGCTGTAGGTTTGTCCAAACTTTTGGCCTTATAGTTCTTTTCGGTCAGTTAATGGAAAAACTGTAGAGATAGGCGTCGTTCATGCACGACTTGGATGAGGAAATTGGCGTAACTCAGTGAAACCTATAAGTATTTCTCATAGTGTTCGTGAAGAATTACAAAGAAGACGTAGCGAGACACGATGGCGCATACGGCATTGAGAGGACTGCGAAAAAGAGAAGAAGGGAACTCGCGGGCTACTCGGAACTACCCAGCATATCATCGATGAGTGGACGATTAATATCTTCGCATCCCGGACAGATCAAATCAAAGAAGGCTTCATGATCTTCGACATAGTTTTTTTCATCGACGAGCTTTTCTTCATGAACGGACTCAAAGCAAACCGGACAGAGCATCATGATGCCCCGCATAACCTTGACAGTTTTTCGTCCAACGCTACTAGACATATAATTTTCCTCACACGCAAATAGTTCGTATCTTGTCGTTCGTTGCTCGTACTTTGTCAAAGACAAAGACTAGGAGAAAGATTTACGAAATTCAAGAGACGAGCAACGAATTCAGGACCACCCGCGTCGCTGAGCAAGTAAGAAGTCTTCTTGCTCTAGATCAATACCACAATCAGGACACTCATACGGCTCATCAGGAGACGGAATCGGCAATTCTTTCTCCTGGACCCTTCCCTGACAGACATGGTAAAAATGACCAGCAGAATGCTCTTCATCTAACACATCATTTTCGTATTTAAGGATCATCGCTTGCGGTTATCACAATGAAATAAAATGTCCATTCACCCCAGGGGTGAAACCTGACAAGAACAACGAAAGTCCCTTTATATACCAAGGCAACCTTTCGGAGCGCAATCCTGAAGCCCTATCCATGATACGGTTTACACTTCAAGTCCG
>BQIY01000565.1 GCA_021604265.1 Nitrospirales bacterium | reverse complement strand
CCCGCATCCGAGATCAATGCAACAGTAGTACCGTCGATCATTTTTTGAACCAGGGTCTCACTCATATCCGATTCATTGTGGTCGTGATAAGACACCATTGGCGTTTCAATGCCGAACTGTTGTAGCAACAACCGACTGTGGCGGGTATCTTCCGCTGCAATCAGGTCAGCGCTACTTAAGGTCTCGATGCCACGGGACGTAAAGTCAGCCAGATTGCCAATGGGGGTTGCCACCACGTAAAGTTTCAAAAGCTAACCTCTGTAACCCTTTGCCGTGAATTACTTACAGCGAGCAATTGGGATTTAAGATAGGATTCTCTCCATTGTAACCGAACCCAGCAAAGAAACATGATTCGCGTCTTAAGCTCTTTCATACTTTTATTCGTTATAACCGCCTGTGGCACAACTCCGACCACAACTGACTCACGATCAGGCACGACCACAACCAAACCTCAGCCACGAGGGGATAAAACGGTTTTGGATCTGCTTGCAGCTGCCGAGTTGGCCGAGCCTGGGCACGCTGCCTACCTGAGGTTAAGTGCTGCAGAGCTCGCATTTCAGTCCGGCGATACGCTGCAATCGAAGAGAATTCTGGATTCAATCCAACCGCCAATCGATGCCGAGTTTCGTCGCAACTTTGCACTACTCAATGCAAACATTGCGATTGTAAATGAAGAAGGCCCCGAGGCACTGACCTGGTTACGAGATCCAGCGATAAGCCATCGAACACTCGATCAGCCAGAGCAGATTGCGCTGGGTCAACTTCGTGCGGAAGCCTACTTTGTTGGTCGCAGTTATTTGGCCAGTGCTAGAGAGCGAATATTTTTTGACAGTTTATTGTCCCGCGAGCAACGAGCCGACAATCAAGAAATGATCTTTTCCACGTTACTTGAGATTCCTCAAGCAAATCTCAACGCCCAGGCTCAGAAAGCAATCACGAGCGAGCTTAGAGGATGGTTATCCCTTGCAGCAATGACCAAGCAGTATCAAAGCCGACCGATGCGACAACTGGAAGCGCTTGGGCAATGGCGCCGGGTCTGGGCAAACCACCCAGCAGCGATACGATTACCCGAACAACTTAGAACCCTATCTGCTGTGGTGGAGAATCAACCCAAGGCCATTGCTCTGTTGCTACCTTTGCACGGGGATCTCGCGCCCATTGGTCGCGCCATTCGCGACGCCATCGTTGCATCTCGCTTTCAGCTGGACAGCGAGGTCGAGATAAAAATTTACGATACCAGCACCGATTCCATTCAATCCCTGCTCAGCCAGGCTGTTCAAAATGGCGCTGAGTTAGCGATTGGTCCGCTTGAACGGGACAAAGTCACTGAGCTGAGTGCCAATCAACTTTTGCCTATCCCCATCCTTGCGTTGAACCGCACACTCGACGCCAGTGGCAACCCGAATCTCTATCAGTTTGCCCTCGCCCCGGAAGATGAAATGGTGCAGGTTGCGGATCAAGTGTTTAAGGAAGGCAAACGCAATGCGCTAGTGATTTCTCCAGACAGTGAATGGGGCGAAAGAAACCTCACCGCGTTCCGAAACCGCTGGCTTTCATTGGGTGGCAACATTGTCGATAGCGCCAGCTACACGAATCAGAAAGACTACTCAACACTCATCAAATCTCTACTGGATGTTGATCAAAGCGAAGAGAGAGCTGCAAGCCTAAGACGAATCATAGGGCAAGGGTTTGAGTTCACTCCTCGCCGGCGAAAGGATATCGACTTTGTGTTTTTGTTGGGCAATCAAACCCAGGCAAGAGGCATCAACCCTACCCTGGCTTTTTATTACGCTGAAGACATTCCTGTCTATTCCACTTCCCATGTTTATGAATACAGCGAGTCTAGAATTGAATCCATCGACCTGAACGGTATCCGTTTTTGCGACATACCCTGGAAGCTGAACCTGGCTGATCCTGCACAAGCTCAATTGCAATCACTATGGCCAGCGGCAAGCACAGGACTCGCACCCTTTTACGCGCTCGGTGTCGATGCGTTTCGTTTGTATCCAAGGCTTGAACAAATGAAGCAGTTACAAGGTGAGAAAATCTATGGCGCGACAGGAATCTTGAGTCTTAACCCAAACAATATTCTGATTCGACGTCTACTCTGGGCACAATTTTCAAACGGAGAAGTGATCACCAGTCCACAGGTGGTTCCAGCCAGCTCATGAATACCCAACAAAAAGGCAACGCCGCGGAAGCTGCTGCCTGCGCCTATCTAGAATCGGAAGGCATGCAATGCATTGAGAAAAACTATGCTTGCCGCATGGGTGAAATTGACTTGATCATGATCGATAAGCAAGCGCTGGTGTTTGTTGAGGTGCGGTTGCGCAACAACCCAAACCACGGCAGCGGGGCCGAAACCGTGACTAGAAGTAAAATACAAAAGATTGTCAAAACCGCTCAACATTTTTTGGCGAATCAACCCACACCATCGAACCTTGACTGTAGATTTGATGTCATATCTATGGACAATAAAATCGATTGGATCAAAGACGCCTTTACTCTTGATTCAATCTCGTAACATCGGAGCTTAACGACAGTAATGATCAGGTCTATACAAACACTTCTCTTCACTTCTCTTATCGTCGCT
>BQIY01000564.1 GCA_021604265.1 Nitrospirales bacterium | reverse complement strand
CTTATCCATTCGGCTCATTGCATTCTCAAGCTCATCCCCATTCTTTTTCTGTAACCACCCAAGTCGCTTGGCAATTCCCAGTTGAGTATCCGGTTTGGTTCCCAACCTCTGATAAACGTGAAAATACTGAATGCATTCTGTTGATGTCTGCCCCGCCGCACCTTCCGCGATATGACTGGAAATACGTACTACAGTTCCCCGTATTTGATTGGTAGGCCAAAATCTCTTTTGGTCAGGATAAGTTTTTGATCTTCTGTACTCATTAGCCACAAGTGGCTGTGCCACATTCCATAGATTCAATGTTTTGTGTGAATTTTTCAAATTTCACATCAACTTTCGCTTTACGTTTCCCGCCTTAGGCTTCATGTCTCCTACCCCGGCAGTACTTTTTTAATCGTGGCTAACATTTGTTCCGGGTTAAACGGCTTCACGACCCACCCAGTTGCTCCTGCACTTTGGCCTTCCTTCTTTTTGTCCTCAGATGATTCGGTGGTTAACATCAGAATCGGGGTGAATTTATGGGCGGGCATCCCTCTAACTGCCTTTATCAAAGAAATTCCATCCATGTTCGGCATATTTAGATCCGTAATCACCAAATTCGGCTTTGCCCCACCATTGAGTTTATCCACGGCTTCTTTCCCGTCTCCAGCCTCAACCACTTCGTAGCCGGCACCGGTCAGCGTAAAGCTCACCATTTGACGCATTGAGACGGAATCGTCCACAACTAAAACAGTCTTGCCCATAGCATTCCCTCACTCTGGTTCTGTGTATTTCATTATTAACCCTGAACGATCACCACTGTTCGTTCGGCTTCTACCCAATTTTTCGTATGGCGTCAGGAGTGGGACGGAAGAAAAATACCCACCTTTTTACGCCTGACCCTCCACACCTAACTTCTTCAGAATAATGTGATGTTGTCCCCTCCATCAGAACCGGTTCCGACCATCACCGTCCCTTGCCCCGATCTGGCAGCCTCCATGGTGAGGCGTTCAGACTCCATCGTATAGGTGTGTTCGAGATTCCGGATTTCTTCAAGCACTTGGGGCATCATGTCTATTCCTTCAGTATCGTTGACCACCGCTTGAAGCGGCGCATGAATTCGCTCCAATGGTTGGTAGACATGTTCCAACTTTTGGCGGGTGATATCTTGAAACTGCATGGACATCACAATTTGTCCGATATCCTTTCCAAGTTCTTTGGTTCGCCCCGAATTGTGTCCAACGCTCTTTTTTAGGGCATCATTTTTTTGACCCATAATCTTGATCATCTCCAGAACTTTGTTCTGAGCCTCTACCGTTTCCGATAAGTCTAATGAGGCCAGCACCTGGAGTTCCGACATTGCGGATTCGGTTGTACCTTTGACCGTCGTCGCAAGGGTTCGAATTTGCTCTGAGGCCTGAGCAGACCGATTCGCCAATTTCGTCACTTCGTCCGCTACCACGGCAAACCCTCGTCCATGTTCTCCCGCCCGTGCGGCTTCGATCGCCGCATTGAGTGCTAACAATCGTGTTTGATCGGCAATGAATTCGACTTCCTCCACCACCTCTGAAATTCGAGAAGTGGTTTCCAAGGCTTGCTCCATCACGCTAACCGTTGCGAGCGTCACCGTGGTCGTCTGTGTGACTTGGTTGACGAACATTTCTATGGTCTTTTGTGTGTCATGAAGAATCCGATCGACGGTATAGTCATCATTCCCGCCATGCCCCTCGGCCATATTTAATAGCGCTTCGGTTTCCTCTACCTGTTCCCTGGCATTCCGTGAAATTGCCTGAAATCGCTGAATCAAGCCGTCGGCTGCTTGTCCCGTTTCTTGAATGACCGCTTTAATCTGTCCCACAAATACCGGAAACACCGGGGCCAAACATTGGCAAAAGGCCTTCCAGTTCTCCAGCCAGCGGCGCTGGGCCTGAATACCTTCCTGAAGTTGCTTTTCCAACATGTGGATACGCGTCTGGCGGCTTTTGACGCCCAAGGCATATCCGATCCCTGTTCCGACCATCACTACGCACATCCATACGATCCAATCACCATTCACACGTCACCTCATTTTGAATCTCGATGATTATCATTTGCATAATTTATTGGCTCTGTATTACGACTCCTGGGTGGGGAGAAACTGTGCAAATCCAATTTGCTCAAACTTGTCACGAATTCGACTGGAATACCCTTGCACGGATACCCGCCCGGATCGGGTCGCTGCCACCATCAGCTGTACACAGGAGGAATCCATACAAGTCACCCCGCTTAAATCAATTTTGAGGGGCCCTTCCTGTTGATGCAAGGCCACCAGATCGGCATGAAATTGAGCTGCTTCAAAAATGGTGAGATCGCCCAGAGGACTGAGAATCGACTCATCAGGAATCGTTGGCATGACTTGACATTCTTCCATGTTATCCTCTCATCTCTCGGGGAAAAAACGTGAATATTCAGACGACTCTCCTGGCCTGATGCTTTAGTTTCCCGCCTGAGCGCCTTTGACATGGTCAGAAACAAACAGGGGACAAACAGGACTATCGGAACCCAAAGGACCCTACTTTAGAAAGACTCCACATTCCTTTATTGTGACCACAACCCGCGGTGAAAAAAGATGGGAAAAA
>BQIY01000563.1 GCA_021604265.1 Nitrospirales bacterium | reverse complement strand
TGCATTTCACAACCCGCCTCGGTTTGGGTCAATTGAATTGAGGCCAGGTGTTTTTCTAATGGGGTTGGAGATTCAAAGCAGGTGTATTCAATGCGCATTGAATCGTTGTCCAGTGACAGGATGCGTTCTTTGATCGCGCCTGCACCGGGTAGGGCGAATGAGCGAACTTCGCCATCAAATTCGCAGCCGGTGACGCCGGGCACCCAATCGACGCGGTCTGGTTGACCGACTATCTCCCAGAGTTTCCCAGGGGGCACGTTAAATTGAGTCTGTTTGTTGATGGTCATTTGATGTCCTACTTATTTTTTATGAATGTACGTCGAAACGGCGAATCGCACAAATCGTTAGGGGACGTTAAAGTAGACGCGAGAGCTTGAGGACACAGAATGCGCGTACAAGAAATCACGCCGGTGATTGGAAGTGAAATTACCGAACTCGATCTGAGCCAGCCCCTATCAAAAGAAGTCGCAGCGTCATTGAACGCGCTGTTCGTAGAGCGTTTGGTGCTGGTGTTTAGAGATCAACGCCTGAGTCGGGATCAGCACAAGGCGTTCGCACGAAATTTCGGTGACATTCATATTCACCCCTCCAAGCGGAATGGTATGAATAAGGACGACCCAGACGTGTTTATTGTCGACACCAAAGCAGATGCCAAGTTTTCCAACGGCGAAGCCTGGCATTCCGATGTGTCCTGTGAGGAGATCCCACCGGCGGCATCGTTGCTTTATGTGTCCAAAATACCAGACAACGGTGGCGGCGATACGATGTTTGCCAATATGAGTTGCGCCTTCAAAGAATTGTCGGATCCCATGAAGCAATTGCTATTGGATAAAGATGCTTACCACGATGGCGAGATTGATCTTCTGAATTACGGCATTCGACTTCGCGGTGATCAAACCTACCCCAAAGCAACGCACCCGGTGATCACCAAACATCCGGTTTCTGGGGAACCGATCTTGTTTGTTAATGGCAGTTTTACGTCTCATATTGAAGGTCTGGCTCGTTGGGAAAGTGACCTAATCTTGAATGGTCTGCATCAGTTTGTGGCCACCAATCCTAGAATCCAGTGCCGCGTACGGTGGACTGAAGGTACGCTGGTCATGTGGGATAACCGAAGTGCACAGCATCACGCGATTCGAGACTATGCGGGTTACGCACGTTACGGTGAGCGGGTCTCGACGGTCGATGGTGTACGCCCAATGCCCTATCAAGCTCGATGAATTTGTCACCAATTTCGTCAATTTCACCAACTTCTTCGACGGCTGATTCTTTAACTTATTGATTTAAATCGCCTTCTGGTGATGGCATCTAAATTGCTCTGTATTCCTACAAGTCTAATTTTTAGGAGCAGAACAGTGGAAGATCATACTCGAGAGCATTTGGTTGACGGCAGCATTTGGTTGCGTGGCTTGCAGATGTTGGTACTGGCTATTGGTTATAACGTGGTAGAGGCCATGCTGGCACTCACCACAATCTTCCAATTCTTCTGCGCGCTGATCACCGGTAGCGTGAACGAACCGTTATTGCGTTTCGCGAAAAATGGCAGCATCTACGTACAAGAAGTATTTGAATTCTTAACGTTTAACTCTGAAATTCGACCCTTTCCGTTTACGGAATGGCCGAATGAGCCTCATACCGGTGAGGAGTGGTTAGAGGCAGAGGCTGACTCTTCTGCGGATCAATCCGTTGAACCTGAGGTTGAATCAGAAATCGAGCCAGAAGTTGAGCCAGAAGTAGAAAAAGATGACAAGAAACCTGAGTAACTAATCGTTCTGTGTTCGTCCGTGCCGCTCGTCAAGAGCGGCCTTGATTCGAGCATGTTCGTCACGAGTAATTTTGTATTTTGGAATCATACTGATGGGTATTAAGTGCAGCAGCGGCACCAATACCCCAACGGTAATCCCCAGCAGAAATATTTGTTGATCAGGAACGTCCGAAGGTAAAACCCCGGTTGGGAACTCGATCATCGCAATGATGAATCCGCCCATCACAATGCCTAAGCCCGAAATGGCCTTTCCTGAGAACGATAACCCGGCGAAGAACATTGCCTCCTGCCGCAGTCCTGTTCTGTATTCGTGATCATCGAGCGTGTCTGCAACAATGGATGAGCCGATAATACCGTGGACGACAGCAATACCCGCGGCAAACACACCGGCACCCACCAGTATCACGAGCAGTAACGGATCACCGTTTTCCGGTAGCACATCCAGAAAGCGGAGATTGACGATGACGATGCCATCTAACAAGCTAATGATGCTGCACCAAAGCAGGATGGTTTTTTTGTCCCAGCGTTTTTGAATAAACGCGACCATTGGAAAGGCCAACACGGCACCTGCAGCTGAAAATACAAACCAACGAAGATCGTCTGTGTTAAATCCCCAGAAAAAGGTCGTCATGTAAATGCCAATATTGGCGGTGGTGCCGCTGATGGCAGACGAAATCAATACGATAAAAAATATCAGGCGAAATTGCTTGTTTTTCAATGCTTCGAATAATTCTCCAATGATTCGAAGCAAACCGAAAGATTCAGTGTTGCTGCTGTGCTGCCTTAGGAAGGGAATTTCTCGCCGGGTCAGTAATGTCGTTAGAATGACGGCG
>BQIY01000562.1 GCA_021604265.1 Nitrospirales bacterium | reverse complement strand
GAGTCGTGTCCCTGAAAAATTTGAACGGCAAGCAGCAGAAGCAATGGTGAAAGCCATAGTAAAGGATATAAAATCTTGGGCCAAACCCCGATGCCGACTAATCCCAGTCCTGCGGCCCCAACGAGCGTCCACCCCACGGATCGTTCATGCTGAATTCGGATTTTCCACCAATTGTTGAATGGAGCAGTGAGACGGTGACATGACATGAGATATTCATAGGTCCCGTATACCGCTGGCAGGACAATGGAAAATGACAAGCATCCCCAAAAGGAGTAGGTGAAGGCATCAACTTCTACGTTTGGAAGGTAATACCAATTCTGAACAAACCTGTTCAGGTATTCAAATATCCACCAAAATACAGCGCTTATCGGAAATAAGCTTAAAAAAATTTTGGGCTGATTGACCATGAGGCAATGCGTTGTTCGGCTTATCGTCAGTGCATTAACGACCACAATATAGCTGAGCCAAAGCGGGGTAAAGGTGTGGAGTTGAATGGCCGCGAGTTCAGGCCACCGAGTCCAGGCAGCAGTCCAAGCCACGGAGAGTAAGGCTAGGCCATACCATCCCCAAATAGGAAATGATGAAATTCGAATGCGTGTCGAGTGGAAAGTGGAAAATGTTAGAAATCTCAACAGAAATGGCATGGCTACCAAGGCGAGACTGAACGCCGTGGTCAGAAACAGGAGCCAGGAAACTTCACCCGGATTGGTTGGTTCCGGCCGTGGAGGAAATGTCAGGAAGGGCCAGATGGACAAACCTGACAACCAAGTTCCCAGCAACGGAAGTCCAAGAACAAACAGCAGTAGAAGGGCCCAGTCGAACAACCGCATGCGCGAATACTGGAGAGAACGGTAAACGGCTGGAGAAGTGGGTTTCAGCCTGTGTGGCCCAGTTTGTGACATAAGAAGATACGAAGCCATTAATCTGAAGCGAGCAGTCGAGTTTAGCAGGGAAAGGTATAACTGACAGATTCCACTTGATCGACCCCTTGCTTCAACATTCCGGCAATATCAAGGCTATCTTCAACTGTTTGTATGTCAGTGAGCCGTGCACGGGTATTCGGATGCGCTGGAACAAAGAGGGTACAACAGTCTTGGTCGGGTTCAATTGATGTCTCAAAGGTTTGAATGGCTTGCGCTTGCTCGGTAATTTCAATTTTGTCCATTCCAATTAACGGACGAAGAATTGGCAAGGGTGTGACTTCACTCACGACTTGAATGTTGCCCGGCGTTTGCGAAGCCACTTGTCCGAGACTGTCACCCGTGACAAGAGCCCATGCCTCTTCTTGCCGGGCCAGTTCTTCGGCAATTCGTATCATCATACGTCGATAGAGGACCACGCGGATCGGCGCAGGTGCGCCAAGGACGATCTGTTGTTGAATTTCACCAAATGGCACAAGGTATAAGGTTGAGGAAAGTTGATACGACGTGAGTAAGGTCACTAAATCACGAACTTTTTCTTCAGACGCGCGGGAGAGATACGGACGCCCGTGAAAGTGAACAAAGACGACCCGGCACCCACGTTTGATCATTCGATACGCTGCAACCGGTGAATCAATTCCGCCGGACATGAGGCACAACACCTTTCCTCCAGTTCCAACCGGAAGGCCACCTGGGCCAGGTTCTTTGTTGAAGGCATAATAGGCTTCATTTTTCAGTACTTCAATGTAGACCGTGACGTCGGGCTGTGTGAGATTGACGCGTTTGCCTGTCTGCTCACAAAGATGTGCGCCAATTTCACGGTCAATATCCATCGAAGTCATTGGAAAACGTTTTTCAGCACGTTTGGTCACGACGCGAAATGTCTTGAATGGATGAGAGGGAATGTCTCTCTGAATGGCATCCTTTAAGATCGTCAAATCTGAAGAAGTATGTGAGATGGGTGCTGAACGGGCAAATGAAAAATTCGTGACACCGAATGTTCGAGTCAACGTTTCTTGAATTCGTAGCCAGAGATCTTCCTCTGGGAAGCTGATTCGAATTCGCCCTGGTAACGCCTCAACGTGAATAGCCTTGAGATTTTTCAATGCGGATCGCAGATGGTGGACCATCCGTTGCTCAAAGAATCCACGGTTTCTTCCTTTGAGAGCCACCTCATGATAATGGACGAGTGCGTGAAACATTTAAGAAATCATAATCTGCGGAATAAGCTGCGAGTGAAATGCTTGTGGCAATACTTGATTTTTTCAGCGAGTTTTTCCCAATTAATGGTGCAGGGCGATTAAGAAGCTTAGGCCTGCATATTACTCGTGACTTTCAAGAAATCGTTCAGCATCGATAGCGGCCATGCATCCTGATCCGGCTGCCGTAATGGCTTGCCGGTACTGAGAGTCTTGAACGTCACCGGCAGCATAGACCCCGGGAACATTCGTGGCGGAGCTGTGAGCTTGCGTCACAAGATAGCCTGCCTCATCCATATCCAGTGACCCTCGAAACAGACTAGTATTCGGAGTATGACCAATTGCGACAAAGATTCCAGCACACGAGAGGTCCTCGGTTTGCTTAGTTTTCACATCTCGAACGCGTATGCCGGTCACCACGTCCTCGCCAAGCATCTCGTCGATAGTCGAGTTCCAGCGAAAAGCCACCTTTTCGTTTT
>BQIY01000561.1 GCA_021604265.1 Nitrospirales bacterium | reverse complement strand
CATTCAATTCCATCGAGAATCCATTTGACCCTTTTATGGGGTAAGTCGAGACGATGAGCGAAATGGTTGAAGGAAATGTTGTCTGTAGAGAATTTTTATAGAAGGGCCGATCATCTCGTGAGGGTGAGCCGTCTTGACTCGTAAGCTTTATGCCCTCGATGGTGTTGCTAATCCAGAGTGTTTGCTGAGAGAGATCGTGCGGCCAGGAGGAGGGGAGACTGGCCTCGGAGGTTTATTGAGGTTTGCTTAACAGCACCAAGTAGCCGCGCCTGTTGAGTGCATGACAGGTTTCATGATCTTCAAAACAGACGGGATGCGTGTCGCCAAACGACACAGGGATGAGACGGTTCTCCGCGATTCCGAGGTTCACGAGATACTCTTTAATCATAAGAGCTCTTTTGTCACCTAGCACTAAATTGTATCCTTCAGCGCCTCGATCATCACAATGTCCTTCGATAATAAGAGAACTCTCTGGATTTTCTTTTAACTGGGTTGCCGTCAATTCGAGAATATGTTTGCCTTTATTGGTCAGGGTCCAACTATCATAGTCAAAAAATAAGCTGGGGACATATTCGGGTAACTCTTTGGGTGGATCCGGTGAATGATAATAGGATGCCGGAGTGAGTGCTGAGAGGGTGTCCGTCGAACCTAGGCGCGAAATCGGGTCCTCTTTTAAAACCTCTGTTCTGTTGTTCTCCGTGTCAAGGGTCATCGAAGGGTCAGATGGAAAGCGAGGAGAGAATGGGTGTTGAGATTGTGACTCGGAGGCGTACTCATGGGTGACTATGGATTGGCATCCTGAAAGAATGGTGCAAAGAATCAGGCATGGAAAGAACACGCTTTTGACATTGACTGACATGTAAACTCCGTCGAAATGGTGAGCATAGGTACAAGAAGATTCTCCATGGATATTTCGGGGAGAAACCGTCAACTCTTGAGTGCCGTCTCTGGGTCATTGTCTCTACGCGCTGTGTCTTGATTCTGAAGGAGTTGTCTGTGTTGCCATTCTGACGTTAGCTGTTCGTTCGTGTAGGTTATTGGGTGATGCTGAGAGGGAACCGTGGTCGTATGGCAAGATGCGAGTATGGTAAAGCGGATCATTACTCGGCACGTTGAGGCTGCCGTTCTGAGAAGAAGGCATGGAGTCAGCTCTCGATGAGGGAAGCCAAGCGGAGGAAAGGTCTCTGATGATCACGAACAAAAGAGTAGCCAGAATTGAGCAGACATAGGATAATGTAAGAAGAAAGGAAGCGAATCTATGCGTAAAATTCTGGTGTTGGGGGGTGGGAAGATCGGGTCCTTGATTTCTGTCTTATTCACCGAGACCGGTGACTATGAGGTGCATCTTGGAGATGTCGATACAGAGGCGACACAACGTTTAGCCAAGGACATCACGCATCCCAACTTTCATGTGCATACGGTCGATGTGATGGCCGACCACGCCTTGAGCCAGTTTCTGGCTGAGACGCAAGTCGAGGGCATCATCTCGAGTCTTCCGTATTTCTGTAATCCAAACGTTGGTGAAGCGGCACGCACGCATCGCCTGCATTATTTCGATTTGACGGAAGACGTCCAAGTTACAGAACGGATCAAAAGTCTGAGCCAAGGGGCTGCGCAAGCATTCGTGCCGCAATGCGGACTGGCGCCTGGGTTTATCAGTATTGTGGCCAATGAATTGATGACGCATTTTGCGGAAATTGAATCCGTGAAAATGCGGGTTGGGGCGCTGCCTGTGAATCCCAGTAATCGATTGAAATATTCCTTGACGTGGTCTACGGACGGGTTGATTAACGAGTATGGCAATATGTGTTACGGGATTGAACAAGGTGAAAAAACCTCGCTGCAACCCTTAGAAGGATACGAAACGATTGAAGTCGATGGCTTGCTCTATGAAGCCTTTCATACGTCCGGAGGGTTGGGAACCTTAGCTGATACCTATGCGGGAAGGGTCAAGACGATGAATTACAAGACCCTTCGATATCCCGGACATTGCGAGAAAATTCACTTGCTTATGAATGATCTGAAACTCAATGACGATCGTGAAACGTTAAAGCGGATCTTAGAACATGCGATACCCAAGACCTTGCAGGATGTCGTGTTAATTTATGCTGCAGTCAACGGAAGGCAAAACGGTGAATTGTTCGAAGAAAACTATGTCAAGAAAATCTATCCCCAAACGATTGCCGGAAAATTATGGTCAGCCATTCAAGTGACCACGGCATCCGGTATTTGCAGTGTCGTAGATCTAGTGTTTGAGAATCCTTCAAAGTATCAGGGATTTGTGACCCAAGAAACGTTTGGATTGCAGGATATTCTCGCCAATCGTTTTGGTCAGCACTATGCGTAGCGTTGAGTGAGGGAAAAGTTGACAGCAATACGTTGACGTTTCACATGTATGTGTTCCATGAAAGGCGCCCCATGGATGTTCTCACAAAACTTGGTCTTCAGTCTCAGAACTCTGGAGGATGTGCTGGTTCAGGAAAATGGACTCAATCTTCCAGTGCGGGAGTGTTGAGTTCTGTAAACCCTGCGACTGGTGAGTCCATTGCACAGGTGGCACTCTGTACCTCGGAAGATTACGGGATGATTGTGCAAGAGTCGTTGCGTGCGTTTCAG
>BQIY01000560.1 GCA_021604265.1 Nitrospirales bacterium | reverse complement strand
GCCTTGGAAGATAAGGGATATACTGTGGACTGTGCCACAAACGGAGTCGAAGGCATTAAGGAATATCGCAACCGCCCAGCCGATCTGATTATTTTAGACATTCTTATGCCCGAAAAAGAGGGGCTTGAGACCATACTGGATTTGCGGCGTGAATTTCCTCAGGTGAAAATCATCGCGATGTCCGGCGGAAGTGAGCGAGCCAAACTCGATTTGTTAGACCTTGCTCGTCGCTTAGGAGCTCAACACACCATCGATAAGCCTTTCCAATTGCACGCCATAACGGACCTCGTTACACAAGCCCTTCACGAAAATTAGCCAGGGTTTACCTATTTGGCCCACGAGCAATGCTGTATTTTCGGACTCAACCCGATGCCGTGTTTATCCCTTTTGTGAGGCAAGCGCTTGACCACGAACTGCAAGCCGTGCGGGGTCTCGCGTCTCACAATGATGTTGAGGCCTGGTTGGTGGAGTATCCGGACGTGGGGACGCTGTTTACTCCCTATAGTGCACTTATCACGCTTGAGGAATTGCTGGTGGTTCATGAGGCCGCAATGGTCTATCGATTAACCGACTATCATTGGCTTCTGGTATACGAATGTCTCAAAAGTTATTGTCTGTGGCACAACGATCAAATTTATGAAGGATCGGTGTCGTTTACCATGCTAGGGGGGTACCGGTTTGGGTTGGTGGATTTCGAGACGATGACCAACCGGTATTTCTGGGATCATGACTTTATGGAACTGTTGTATGCTGATACGGATGAACCTGAATGCTGTCCATGTGGAGAACACACAGACAGGTCCGATATAGATCTCTCTTATGGATTACGTCCGCATCCCGAGAAGCTCAAATTAACCCAGGTAGAGGAGATCGCCTGGTGCATTCCGGAGCCAGAAGAATGTGGCCAGTGGCGTCTACCATAAGACCGAATTATCAATAAGTGAAGTGGGGGTAATGTCCCTCAGGAGAAACCATGGAAAAACCCGCGGACGTGCAATTCCACATTCATGATCTTTTAGGCCGTCGCTGGAGTCCAAGGGCCTTTGCCGATCAGCCGGTAGAACGAGAAAAAATCCAACGCTTGTTGGAAGCAGCACGATGGGCTTCCTCCTGTTTTAACGAACAGCCCTGGGTCTTTATTCTTGCGACAAGCGAGCACCCCGAAAGCCATCAGAAGCTTCTGAGTTGTCTGGTGGAGGGAAACCAAATCTGGGCGAAGCGAGCCCCACTCCTTCTGCTCACGGTGGCAAAACTCCATTTTGATCATAATGGAGAGGTCAACTGCCATGCCTATCATGATATCGGGTTGGCGGTGGGAAACCTGGTCATGCAAGCCACAGCCATGGATCTGTCGGTTCATCAGATGGCTGGGATTCTTCCCGACGCCATTCGCGAACGCTATGCCCTTCCCGCCGGCTATGAAGCCGTCACCGGGATTGCCATCGGGTACCAGGGAGATGCTTCCACACTTCCTGATGGGCTTCGTGAACGGGAGTTGGCGCCACGGTCTCGTAAGCCGTTGAGGGAATTTGTGTTTTCCGAGACGTGGGGACAAACCCCGGAATATTTGTAACGCATTGAATCCCCCCGATCTATGTATCGGAGCGATCCATCCCACGTTCTTGGACTGCTTCCCTCGCTCATCAGAAGCAGTGAGTTCTCTCTGTATATCTACGGGATCATGTCTGATAAAGCCAGGCATGTGCTCTGTGAAAGGGTAAGACGAAAAGAAAACAGGATGGTAAACTTCCTGAGGAAATGAAGGCCTATTCAACAATAATGGAGGGGAAATGAATCTATGATTACAGCCATAGGCGATGTGTTACGGCGATGTTATGAGCGGGGGTGGATTACCAGCCGTGACGGAAATTGTAGTCTCAGACGAGCGAGGAGCGTCTACCTGTACGTCACTCCTTCAGGCTGGCGAAAGACAATTGTTCATCCCGAGCATATGGTCAAAATTAAGTTTGTCGCTGGGAAGTTGCAGGTGGCTCCCGGAACCAATCCTTCCGGTGAGCTGCATATGCATTATCTTCTGACCAGAGGGATGAATCGGACGCGGGCCGTCGTGCATGTGCATCCAACCCATGTGGTCGCAGCCATCTATCGGGGGTTCGATCTTCAGAAAATCTGCAAAGACTTTCCGGAAATCTACCGCTACACCCGTATCGGGCCAACCGCGCCCGCTCTTCCTGCCATCAGTACGGAACTTGGAGAAGCCACGGCGAAGGCCTTAGGTGTTACAGAAGCCAACCCGGCAGGCGATTACGATATTGTCGGCCAAGCCAATCACGGAGTCTGCTCCATGGCACCGGACCCCTGGTCAGCCTATGAGCATATCGAACGGTTGGATCATATATGCGAAATTGTCCTGTAAAGCGGCGTCTCCCCCTGACAGGATGGTGAAAATGGCCATCAGCTTTGTTCTCGCTTCGCTCGGAGACTCAACGTACATGAGTACGTTTCGCCTCCTCGCTTGCTGCGGTCGCGCTAAATGGCCATTTTGACCATCCTGCCAATTGGTCGCTTCCGTTCGGTGGTCTCGGTACGTCCCAAAACAGATGTAAAACTCTCGGAATTTCCCTCTCCCCAGTGGGAGAGGGGTAGGAGAGAAATACG
>BQIY01000559.1 GCA_021604265.1 Nitrospirales bacterium | reverse complement strand
CTTATCCCTTCTCATGACAAAAATTCTTCAAAAATAGGCTGTTTTTTCAAGAATTCCTATAAAATTCCCGACAGAGAAAGGGGGACCTCTCGAAATACATGGCGGGTTCCTGATACCCCCTATTGTGCCTAAAGTCTGCACAATATGAACGGTTATGAATCTGACAGTGAGTATGCATGATATTTCTATTCTTTCTTGAACACGACGCAATATTCTATGGCTGACTTTGATTCCCTCACGGCTCACAACATGGTTCTGGACTCCTTACCACTGGGCATCTGCATCGTTCGGCAAGACTGGACTATCGATTTTTGGAATACAACACTTCAGGACTGGACCGGAGTTTCAAAAACGACGGTTGAAGGGAAGTCACTTGGAGAACTATTCCCTCATTTCACGACATCACCATATCTCTTTCGCCTCCAACCATTGTTTTCAAGAAACTCTTCCGTAACATTCAGCCTGCCACACCACACTCCGCTTTTTCCCGCACTTCATCCCGATGGCACTCCTCGACGACAACACACCGTCGCTCAATCTATTCCCTCCACCCAACATGGGGTCAAGCTTATTATGTTTGTGGTTCAAGACGTGTCAAGTCTTCAGAGACAAATCCCACTAGCAGAACACCTCAATGATCAAGCGGTTCAAGATCCAGAAGAACGTGAAAAGGACAAACAAGAACTTCAGGATCTATCAGACCGTTATCGCCTGGCCACCGAAGCCGCTCAGATTGGCGTTTGGGATTGGGATAGTTCAACGAACAAGCTGCGATGGAATGATCAAATGTTCGTAGTGTTTGCCGTTGATCAACAAACATTTAATGAGACATTAGACGATTGGCGACGCACCGTACACCCTGATGACCTGCAACAAGCGGAAGTCGCTCTTCAAAATGCCCTGCGTCAAAAGACAGGGTTTCACACGGAATTTCGAATCATCTGGCCTGATCAATCAATTCACTACATACAAGCCCATGGCATCGTCGTCGATGATACACAAGGAAATCCGCGTCGGATGATTGGCGTGAACTGGGACATTACAGAACAACGCACAGCCGAACGTGAAATGGCAGAAAGCGAGTCCCGCTTTCGACTTCTCGCCGACAGTGCTCCTGTCCTCATTTGGATATCAGGACCAGACAAGGAATGGACATATGTGAATAAGACCTGGCTCGACTTTACCGGACGCACTCTTGAACAGGAACTCGGACGTGGGTGGGAAGAGGGAATTCATCACGATGACTATGAACAATGTCTCCACACCTATGACTTCGCCTTCGAGCAACGCACACCCTTTACCATTGAATATCGCTTAAGACATGCCAGCGGAACCTATCGATGGCTCATCAATGTCGGCGTGCCGAGATATGGTCCGGACGGCAGATTTGACGGGTACATTGGTTCGTGTCTCGACGTAACAGAAGAGAAAAAAGCCAGCGAAGCCAGAGAACTCATTGAGCATGCGATTAATCAAGGGCACGAAGGATTGGCCCTCTTAAACACCCATGGCATCTTTACCTATATGAATCCTGCTCACGCTCACCTATACGGTTTTGAACCACAAGAATTGCTTGGAAAAAGCTGGAAGACGCTTTATGGACCAAAAGAAGTTTCGGCCATTGAACAAGAATGCCTCCCAACCTTGCCAACCACTGGTCATTGGACGGGGGAGCTATTGGGCCGAAAGAAATCTACGGAACAATTCCCGATCGAACTCTCTGTGAGCACATTAACAGACCGCAACGACGAGATCATGGGAGTCGTCTGTGTCTGCCGAGACGTGGCGGAACAACGACGGGCAGATCAACGGTTTCGTCTCGTGGTTGAATCTGCTCCAAGCGGCATACTGATGACAAACAGTTGCGGGAAGATTGTCCTCGCAAACCAGTTAATTGAGACGATGTTCGGCTATTCTCACGAAGAACTGTTTGGACAAGCCGTAGAAATGCTCATCCCCGAACATTATCGTCAGCAACACCAGGTGGCTCAATCTAGATTTTTCGTAAATCCGAAACCTCGAAAAATGCGATCAGGTTTCCTATTGAATGGATTACGAAAAGACGGCACGGAGTTTCCCCTTGAAATTGGCTTAAATCCGCTTCATACAGATGAAGATACCTTCGTTCTGGCTACAATCACAGACATTTCTGAACGACGTGAAATCGAAAATCAACTGATGTCGATCGCGCAAGACTTGGAACACAAGAATCAAGAACTCGCCACAGCTCGAGATGAAGCTCTCACGGCGGCGAAAGCCAAAGCCGAGTTCCTCGCAACGATGAGTCATGAAATCCGTACTCCCATGAACGGAGTCATTGGCATGACCAGGTTACTCATGGATACACCCCTGACAGAAGAACAACGAGAATTCGCAAACACCGTGAAATATTCAGGCGAAATTTTATTGAAAATCATCAATGATATCCTTGATTTTTCAAAGGTTGAGGCAGGACAGCTTGAGTTGGAACATATTGATTTCGATCTTCGAACAACCGTTGAAGACGTGCTCGAACTTCTTGCGGAACGAGCAGCGGAGAAAAGGGTCGAACTGGTGGCACTCGTCTACGCCACGACTCCCATCGCCCTTAACGGTGATCCGGGACGCATTCGACAAGTTCTGAT
>BQIY01000558.1 GCA_021604265.1 Nitrospirales bacterium | reverse complement strand
AAACAAACCGAAGACATCACTTCTATTTAACTAAGAGGAAAGCAGGCACTATATGTTGAAAAGAAAGTCGTTAAAAGGCATGGAAGGCATCTATGTCGTGGTGGAAGACTTAGGTTCCGAACTCAAAGGAACCGTCACCCGGCGAGATATCCGCTCACGAGTCGAAGCCCAACTCGGCACGGCCGGCATACGCATTTTCAAAGAAAAAGAAGCCGCCAAACTTCCAGGAGAACCTTATCTGTATGTGAATTTGGCGGCCCTCCCATTAGAACGCAAGCGCTTTGCCTGTCGAATTGATCTGGAAGTGCATCAGCATGTGGCCATCATTCATGACCCCCAAGGTGGGCATGCAATTACATGGGAGCAAGGCGTCTTAACCGTCGGTGGACTCGAGACAATCTCTCAACATCTCGATGAACTGGTCTTTGCATTCATCTGTGACTATTTAGCGGTCAATTCCATCGGATAATGATCCATCATCTCCCGCTACGCCTTGTCTTCCGAGGGGTCGCTGGGCCAACGAAGATGGTCCATGTACTTATTCAGATCCATATCTTCAGGAACTTTTTCAATATCAGATTGAAGGACTTCAAGATTTTTTAAGGTTTCATAAATTCTGTAATGTTTGGACTTTTCCCAAAACTCCTCTTGCTCACGCTGGTACTCTTCAATCGGCATTTGTGTTTTTTCTAACAACATAGCCTTGAGATAGTGAATTTCGTTTTCTTGGTGAGCTAATGCATGGGCCAGTACCAAAAGATATTTCTCGTGATCATTCATATACTGAGCCCCCTTCGCTCATTTCTCGCCTTCCTTTGTCGCGTGACAATATACCGAAAATTCATCTGAAAGTTTTGGGATACCACACTTTTTGGTCAAGAGAAAAGGAAATGCCTTGAATAAGGCATGGAGGAAATGAAAACGTTTCAAACAAGATGGATGGCTGCGGCAAGACTATGCGGAATCGTGTTTTGGAGTACGTTTATGAGAAGGAACGCCGCTCAAGCGCTTTGTCCTCTCTGAGCACTACTAGTAGGAAGAATCGTCAAACATCGCCTGCACATCAGACCATACGGTTCCCTCAGGAATTCCTGTTCGCCATTCCCCGTATTCATTGGCAGGTCGATAGAATACCCCTTGAGTGCTTTTCTTGAAGATCATCTCCTGACCTTCAACCGTTAATTGAATGACTTTCTCTTCATCCATACGACTTGTCTCCTTGAATTAACTGATTCCTGAATGTTTATACGCTGGACTTGGACACCTGGAAACCGTTTGTCAGATGGCTTATAGAATAATCAACGGTCAACGTTTGTGGAGAGCAAGGCCTTTCAGTCCATCGTGCCCAAGCCTGTCAGATTCTAATCAATTGGAGTCGCTCTAGACTCGCAAGCGCCTTATAGCGTTATCGGCAACCTTTTAGTCACCTTAAGCCCACTTTGCTCACGAGTATCCTCCTCTCTTGACAGATCCATTCAGGTCATCTTAGAATATACTTAATTCCGATGGGAATAGTATGAATTAAGATGAAGAAATTTTCTCAAAAAGTAACGTACGCCATCATGGCCACCCTGGAGTTAGGAGTCCGGTATGGCGCGACACCGGTCCAGGCCAAGGCCATAGCGCACAACCAGTCCATTCCAGCTCGATTTATTGAGCATATTCTCAGCGCTCTTAAGCAAGCCGGCCTTGTGACCAGTCACCGAGGCGCTCAGGGAGGTTATATTTTAAGTAAGGAACCATCTGAGACGTCTCTTGCTGAAATTGTCCAGGCCGTCAACGGATCGTCCGCCTTACCACTCAATGGCTCGACGAACGGTCATCAAGAAACACCAAATACTCAAGACGCGTTACTCTCGGGAATTTGGCAACAACTCCATGACGCCGAACTTGCAATTCTTCATTCGATCTCGTTACAAACCTTACTGGATCGATATCAAGAACTCGAAGATAAACGTGTATTGATGTATCACATTTGACCTGTTTTCAGGATAAAACTATGCCAAGACCATCATTATTGTCGTCTTTCTTGTTGCTCCCATCAGCTTTGCCTCTTCTTTCAAACATACGAATGGCCACCGGAGGTCCACAATGAGTGCGCTACCAACCACCAGACCAGAAATTAAGACGACCCCTATTCCTCAGGAGATTATAGAAGAAATTGAAACGTTTGAGGACGAGGTCCAGCGGCTTCAAAGCGGGGAAACTCCGGCAGATATTTTCAAACCATTTCGACTGCAATTCGGCATTTATGGACAACGCCAACCAGATGTGCAAATGGTACGGATTAAAATTCCCTTTGGCGGTCTCACCGCGAATCAACTCCGTCGAGTTGCTGAAATCGCCGACACCTATGCCACCGGCGTAGGACACGTCACGACGCGTCAAGACATACAACTTCATTTTGTTCCATTACCCCAAGTAGGGACCATCATGCGGATGCTGGCCGAAGTGGGATTGACCACACGTGAAGCTTGCGCCAATACCGTTCGCAATGTCACTGCCTGTGCGCTGGCGGGAATTTGTCCAGGAGAAGTCTTTGACGTCACACCCTATGCCAACACTATTGCGCATCACTTGTTACGCAATCCGTTGACGCAAAGTCTTCCGCGGAAATTCAAAATTGCG
>BQIY01000557.1 GCA_021604265.1 Nitrospirales bacterium | reverse complement strand
CTCATCGATACCGCATGAGTCGTACCTCTTTGAGTAACATTCGATTCTCGTTTCGTGGAACCGTGTCAGATTACACCAAACTTTGGCTCAAGGGTTCCGTTCTGACCGTACTGACCTTCGGCATTTATTATCCATTCTTTGAAAACGCCCGTCGACACTTTCTTGTCACCCATTCTCAAATTGGCAATCAAACGTTCGACTACGATGGAACCGGCAGAGACCTCTTCGCAATATACAGCAAGGCCGCCGTGCTCTATTTGATGACCATCACACTTTTAAGCAGTCTGACTTTTGCCGTGATGACGCTGTATCTTTCCATGCCCCTGACTGATATGACAACCATCCTGTTTGCCTCCAGCTCGCTTCCAATCATTGCCGGCATCGGACTCATTGTCCCGTGGTTTTATATACAAGCAGCGCGGCAATGTTTTTTCTGGAATCATACGAAATTCGGCCATGCTCGTTTTTTTTCGACTGTGACCGCTTGGAAAGTATTTGAACTACGACTTGGCCATCTCGTCCTTCTCCTCAGCACGTTAGGGATGGCTTGGCCATGGGTTCAAGTTCGTAATCTCCAATTCTTCTATTACTACACAGGCCTCGACGGACCTCTCGATCTTCATCTTATTGAACAAGATGCCTTGGATGCGTCTCCAACCGGAGAGGAGTTAGCAGGATTCTTCGATACGGGTTTTGATCTCGGCTAGAGAAACTATCGTTTCTCTCGGACGTATCTCGTTAAAGAAAAGACGAGAAAAATCTTTTCGGTAGTATCGTAAATTTCAACTGATGCTCCTTTCAGCGCCCTCGTTCCTGGAGCGAGTATGCGTGAGAAGGTCCTATTTGAAAGTTAGACAATTATCCAATTCCAAGACTTACCCTCCTGGACCTTAACAACAAAAATCCCTTATTCACTCGTGACTTCCACTCCACCTCAAACCGAATGGCCTGGCGTCTATTATGATGGCGTGTCGGCTGCCCCACACCGCGTAACCGTTCAGGTGCGACCATCTGGCATACAGATCATCGCTCGATCAGGCAGTCAACTATCGTGGCAATATCAAGATGTGCGACAAACCCAGGGCAAGTATTCGGGGGAAGAAGTACGATTTGAACGAGGCAATGGGATCTGTGAAACCCTTGTTATCTCTGACGTAGAAATCTTAAATAGTCTCCACCAGATTGCTCCAGATTGGGTTACACATTTTCATAACCCAGCTCGTCGTCGGCAGAGAATACTGATAACAATGCTTGCAGGCGTTGCCTGCCTTCCACTCATATGGATGGCCTTTACTTGGGGTATACCGTGGATCTCAGGTCCAGTCACCACGCTCATTCCAACAGCCTGGGAAAAAGAATTAGGCCAATTCATGGCTTCAAAGTTAGCGCCTCCTGACACACAATGCACAAAGCCTCATGTCATCGACTCTCTCGAAACCATCATCAACACATTGAGTCGTTCGGTGGAGTCGAATCCCTACTCGTTTCACATACATGTCGTGGACAGCCCTGCTGTCAATGCGCTCGCAGCACCGGGTGGCCACATCATCGTGTTTCAGGGGCTTCTCAACAATACGCAGTCGGCAGAGGAAATGGCAGGCGTCCTTGCTCATGAAATGCAACATATACTTCAACGTCATGGAATGCGGCTGCTCGTACAAAACTTTTCAATGGGATTCATGATTGGAGCCTTAAGCGGAGACGTCAGCGGGATTATGACCTTTGGACTTCAAGCCGCACATGTCTTGCAAACTCTGTCCTATACCAGAAATGTCGAAGAGCAAGCAGATCACGAAGGTCTTCAATTACTACTTCGTTCAGGAATCAGCCCACAGGGCATGCTGAACTTCTTTCGCACCATCAATGAAAAGTTTGACAAGAAACAACAATCTTCCCAGCAAGTCACACAATATTTACACACCCATCCATCAACTGAGGAGCGCATTGATCGACTGCAACATCTCATTCCTTCAACATTCAAGCCTTCATTAGAGTTACTGCCTGAGACGGACTGGACTCGGATTCGAGAAGCGTGCGGCTCTTCGCAAAAAACGTCCGCGTAGTTTAGGGGAACACATCATCCATCTATTTCCCCTATTCTTCTTCCGTCTGCTCTCTAGTAAAAATCACTTCTTTGCAAAACTAATGTGAGATTTATACTCCTGAATCGCGGCAGCCAGTGATTTACTCCCAAGCGGAATATTCGCTTCGAGCGTGTCTTCAATGTCTTCGTCATCAATGATGACTTCATAGCGTTCTTGCACATTCGTCATCACCGCACCTTGCGTCACTTGGCTGGGCGGCATATAAATTTCTTTCCACACTTCTTTCTCCACAAGACACACATCTTTGAACCGTTCATACAACAGTGCCAGTTTTTCAGGATCGGTTTCCCTTTGCTTTTCATCAGCCATTAGAAGTTCTCCCTCTCTCATCCATCTTACTTTTCATTTTTCCTTGAACCTTTTTCAATAAACTTTTCCCCATACCCTCCGCCTCCAGGAGTATTAATTGTGAGGATATCACCCGCTTGGACATCAATGCGACACTTCCCCGGCAATTCTTTCATCTCGCCCTCGCGCTGCAACTGATTTTGTCCTGCGAGTCCCGGCTGCCCGCCAATCAAACC
>BQIY01000556.1 GCA_021604265.1 Nitrospirales bacterium | reverse complement strand
GAGGCCACCAGTTAATGCAGTCATGCTATAGAGAATGACCGTCACCTTTGTGACCTCTTTGGCCAATCGATCATACTTAGGGTCATTATTCTTGTAGCCCAACCATTCGGACACAACCGCAAAAATTGGCGCACCAAGAATGAACGCGGCAAATAAAATGTGCAACTGAGCCACAACCCACACAGCTGTACGGTTTCCAGCGTAAGGGAAATCGACAGTTGGCGCATCAGGAGCCTGCCCATACGCGGCAGCTGCCCCAAGCACCAACAAGCCTGGCAAGAATAGTAAACTTCGGCTTAATGTCTTCAAGGGTCGTGGCCCTCCTTCTTTAGCTTTCATATCTGCCGTGAACAACTCGTGATCTTATTGGCATTACTCTAACCCTTAAGTCCCGGTGCATCCTCCAGCTTATTCAGCTGGAGCTTCTGCTGCTGGGGCCTCTTCTGCTGGAGCTTCTTCCGCTGCAGCCCCTGACTTGCTTGCCGACCCCAAAGGCACCCACTGTTTTTTGGCGACATCGTACTCTTGCCCCTTCAAACCAAAGGTCGACTCAAAGGTAATGACCTTCCAGATTTCATCTTCAGAAAGCTTACTCTTCCAAGACTTCATCTTGGTACCCTTCACACCTTCCGAAACACGCCAAAACCATTGAGAATCTGAATACAACTTCATATGCTCTGTCTGTCTAAAATCTCTCGCACCAGCCTTGACAGGCTTTCCATTCTTGCCATGACAACTTGCGCAATTGACATCAATATTTTGCTGTCCAGTATATATTGCTTTCCCTTCCGCAATAATATCAGGATTACCCCAGTAGCCATCAGGCATATGCTTATCCGCATACTCAGGTGGAGCTGGAGGAGGAGGCTTTGGAGGGCCCTCTGATCCTCCACCGCATGCCGTGAGGGTTAATCCAGCAACGGATAGACCGATCAATAATACGTTTCTCAAACCGTGACTCTGCTTCATATAACCCCCTAGTTGAACGTTGTGATGTACAAATTTACTCAAGAATTCATGACAAAACGCTACCAAGTCCACCAGCTTCTATCTTTCTCGCAAAAAAGCGCTTCCCTCTGTCATACAGACAGAAGCAAAAGCGCTATTCAAATCAAATTCTGCATCAACTCCACGAATGTGCCTTTTAATACACCTGGGCATACATGTCATCTGCGTCTTTTGCGAGCGGCGTCAGAACAATTTTCCAGAAACTAAACGGTCCGCTCTTTTCAATCTAGTGACGGCCTCCCTTGTGCCATGACCCTTCTTCCGTAAATGGAGGGCGAGACGCGATTCTTGCTCCCGATGTCTTCAGTCCAGAAAAAAATCATGAGATCAAATCAAATGAGGAACTTCGGATCACTATTATTCAGAACAAGCTACAATATCCGCCATTGACTTCTATTTGCAATACCGTAATTCTGTCATACACTGGTACATGTATTACTCACTTACCTAAAATAGACTTGATCCGTAGAAAGAAAATTTACATGCTGAGTGAACATCTACATTTTTCCTCTAAAGCTCTTTGAACTACCTTAGTATCCAACAGGCTTCAACACCTTCCTGACACTCGCTCAACACCACTGTTTCATACTCTTTCCGAACAGGCCAGACTGACTTTGCCTTCAGGTCTTATCTAGTCAAAAAGGTCCGTGGTTTCTAGCATAGACAAGAGGTAATCGTCAATGATGATAGGACAAAGTTTCCTCATCCCATTGCACTTTCCACATGAATAGACGGGATACAATTTTACCTTATATGTTGATCACGGCAAAACACTGCAGAGCTTAGACAGCGACAATCTGAAGGATCGATACACTTGACAACTTTTACTGCAATCAAACTGAAGAGGAATAGATTCTAAGAAAGGATTTTCTGCGTGAGAAGGAACGTGGGAAGGGAGTTAAAGTTTCTTCTGAGATATTTTTTCCATCTTGAGAACCCAATCATCCCAAGATTTCCCAAATGCCGTATCTTCCCCAGAAAAGGTCAGAGCACCCAGATCTTCATATTGAATGCTCTGCGTGGTCGATTGCCCTTTAGGAAATATCTTAACGGTGGGAGGCTCGGCCTGCAGATCCCTATCATAAAGATAGCCTTCGATCACTTCTCCTGACCGCAGTTCAATAGTCACATCTCCGCGATAATCAAAGGCCAAATCAATCACACGTCTCCGCTCTTCCGGATCAGTCAACTGAAATTGTTGCCCTTCGAGACTTTTTTCTGAAGACGACGATTCTTGCTGATTATCCATAACTAGAGGCAGTAAAACGACAACCCTATACGGGAGAGAGTTATGTCACATTCGGGAATAACGTGGCCCTGACGGTCCCGAAAAATCCAGACCAGGAACTAAAGGTATCTTGGAGTGCTGAAGCTTCGTACCCGCAATGCACCATACAATCCTGGCATTTTTCGTTTCGACCAGTCCCATAATGTTCCCACGACGTCTCCTCCATTAACTCACGGAACGATGACGCATAGCCATCTTGAATCAAATAGCAGGGCTTTTGCCACCCGAAAATATTATACGTGGGGTTGCCCCACGGCGTGCATTCATAGGCTCGCTTTCCCATCAAAAACTCTAAGAAAAGTGGAGACTGATTAAACTGCCATGCTCGTTTTC
>BQIY01000555.1 GCA_021604265.1 Nitrospirales bacterium | reverse complement strand
GTCATATTGTAGTCTTGGCTGGTGCTTACCACTACTCGATAGATGTTTTGCCAATCGGAAAAATGACGGTCATAGCTATAGATGTACTGCACATGTAGTAGCACCAGTAGTGCACAGCTTAGTCCAAGAGTTAGGCTAAATATCTTGATAAACGAGAATATGGGCTGATTACGCAGATAGTAGAGCGTTGTTAGGAAATAGTTATGGAGCATCCATAGTTTCCTTGCTTGTTACTATTGGTTGGAGTTTCTACTATCTCTGTTGGGGGTTTTTGTGTCAATAGAGTGCTGTTTGCTTAGTCCTAGGCGCCAATGGTTTGGGTTGGCTAGTAAGCGAAGATTCACCTTGGCATATAACCAAATAAGTTGGCTACATCCCCTAAAGCCAGGTTTGGGGAAACTAAGTCGTTAAGTTGTAGCCGTCCCCTTTAATCCCATCTCTAGAACCCCCAAGACTGAGTTCTTAAATGTCCCGTGTCCTCGACTTTGCCCAACGTCACATTTCGGTGTAACAAGAATTTTAAGTGAGCCACTTTGCTGTTGACCTCAATCCTTTAGCGACTTAAAATTTAACCACCATAATCGTGAGAAAGGAAATTCCCAATTTGGCCATCCTAAATGAAACTATCGATATTGCACTCAGCCATTATTCAACTCAGATGGCAACCAATTTCGAAGCTGATGTTTTTTCCTTCATCGGAGGCATTCGAGGTGAGTACCTATCTCCATTTCGCGCAAAAATGGAAGATTTGGCTTCACGCGACGACAAACCGCAAAACCTAGTATTCTTACTACATACACCTGGCGGCGTTGCTGAGATCGTCGAGAAAATGGTTGATATTATTCGTCACCATTATCAAGAGGTTTGGTTCGTAGTTCCTGACATGGCTATGTCGGCTGGAACAATTCTCTGCATGTCTGGCGACAAAATCTATATGGATTATTCCTCTGCCCTCGGACCAATTGATCCGCAGATACCGAACAGTGAAGGAATACTTGTACCCGCACTTGGTTACCTAGACCAAGTCGATAAGATGATCGAAAAATCTGAGTCCGGAACGCTTACTGATGCCGAGTTCGCAATCTTACAAAACCAAGATTTAGCTATGCTTCGTAGATACGAACAAGCTAGGGATTTATCTATATCCTTGCTAAAAGACTGGCTTGTAAAATATAAATTCAAAGATTGGGATAAGCACTCTAGCAATGGCGAAGATGTAACCGAAGAGGAGAAGAAAAAAAGAGCATTAGAGATAGCGGAAGCACTTACTAACCATAAGCGCTGGAATTCTCACGGCAGGATGATAGGAATCAACACATTAACTAATGATCTCAAATTGAGAATTGAAGACTATACTGGAAATGTTGCAACCAAGAACATCATTAGGCAGTATAGTGATCTATTGCTCGACTGCATCCAGAATCGTCGCGTGGATCATTTTTTCCACACTCAACGATTTATAGAACCTGCCGATTAATCGACCAAGCGTCAACACTAGAGGTGACAAGATGCCAAGTGTAGAAGAGAATTTAGTTAAGACCCTTCAAACTAAAGATCTAAAAATCAAGAACCAAGCCAAGTTATCCAAACAACAAGAATACTATAAGAGACTGACTGAGAGCGGCGTAGCTCACAAACAAAGCTATAGCTTAAAACCCGTTTCATCTCTTTAAGAGAGCTTGTCCGGCCCTAAAATACGTTAACGGTTTGAACGAGGTCGGTTACCTATGGTAACCGGCCTTCTTTATGCACTTGATTTTGGAGTTTTCATTCCTAAGAGGTTAAGCAGGAACACTGACAACTTTACAACTTAATCCAATCAATCAAAGAAATTGATTGGAACCTCAAGTGGTTAAGTTGTGAGAGTTCCCAATCCGCTTAATCCCCCGGACTATACGCACGCTTCGTATTCGCAACCACATCATCCCAATGAAACCACGCCGGTTTGAAGCGTCGTTCCGACAAAAGTTTTGCCTGATCGAAAAAATGCGGTGATTCCGGGTTGTGGCTCTGTCCGTAGTGCAAGTAGCTCGCGGCCTTCACTCCATCGGGGTGGAACTCGTAAACCGCCTTATACGACGAGCCGGTAGTTGCATACTCAAATTGTCGATTAGGATCATCCGTGGGCGCGGTATGGTAGATAGTAAAAGCAACACCAAGCGGGCCGCGCACGCCCGCTATGCCCAGGCTTGGCTCACGGTCATCGAAGGGAACGCTGCCGGTACTGCCATAGGGCGCGTGGCGTTGCAGTCGATGTACGTCGCCGTAGGCGACCTGCCACGTACCATGACGACCCTCAAGCTTCTGCGCTGCGCGAGCAAGCGCTCGGAATCGTGCGGGGATGTCCTCCACGAATTCCTCTTTCAGGGTTTCAACCGGGTAGCCGCGGCCGTAAAGCTCCTCGTACCAAGCGACGGCGAGTGTTGTTTGGGTCGACTCGAGTGTGCTGCGGTAATCCCAATCGAGGAGGTGTTCGAGATAGGGCCGGACTTCGCCAGCCAGCTCGGGATGCGTGTGTTGCAACGATTCGAAGCGGCGTTGATAACGCGGTAGTTCCGTCATCGGCCAGTACAGCGTGGTGTCGAACGCCATCTCCTGCCACTTCTCGAAGGTCACATCCTTAGCCTGAC
>BQIY01000554.1 GCA_021604265.1 Nitrospirales bacterium | reverse complement strand
TCACAATTTTTGTTTGTAACAGGCTTCGTTCCGACGTCAGCATGTCAATGTTCTTACGACTGAGCCCTTCTTTTCGCACCTGAGTCGCCTCTGACAGAATTCGAGCACTCTCCTCTCCCACCTTCGCCTGTACCACCGGATTGGCTGCCAGAAACGTTTGTAGTGTGGAGCGAGCCTCCTCGAGTTGTGCCTCAATTTCCTGGTCCGACAGCTCAGGGCTTTTCCGTTCATCTACAATATGGTCAAGGTATTGGGTCAGAATCAAATAGACATGGATGAGTGCTTCGGTAATTTGAATATGTTGCGGGTCATGAAATTGTTCACGCATGGCTTTCCTCCCGGATCAATTCGGATGAATCGTCCTTATGTCGACAGCATTGAAAGCCCTTCACCTTAGCATTCCTTGAAAAAGAAAAATAGATGGATCGATGAAAAAGATGGGTCGTGACGGGGAGGAGGTAAGGAGACTTCTGAAAGCGGACTGTTTCTTTCGTTAGCACATGACTCAGTAAAAATTTTGAAGAGCCATGATATTATGCGTAGAAATAACACTCGAAAACCCGTATTCTATACAGAATTGTCTTGGAGATACAATTTGATCATGGTAGGGACTTCAGACCGTCGGCCATCTTCTGCTCTTGCCTCCTCTTCTCATCTTCCATTGAAGCCACAACTCTTTCGTGAACAGGTAGCGCAGCTGTACGCGCTTGCGCCTTTCGGAATTATGGCGTCATGTCTCAATAGTCTTATTCTTGTGTTTATTCTCTGGAATGTGACGGAGCCGATGCTGTTGACCGCCTGGCTGGCTGGCTTAACGCTGGTCAATGTCATGAGGAGCTGGCTCGTCTTTCGCTATCGACGCGCGACAGGATTGATAGAAGACATTCGCCGTTGGTGTGATTGGTTTATTGTGGGCAATCTGGCTTCAGGTCTTGTCTGGGGAGCTGCAGGGTTTTTCTTGTATCCGCTCGACTCGCTTCCACATGAATTCGGTTTAATTTTTGTACTGGGAGGAATGATTGCTGGTTCGACAGCCATGCATTCGGCGTTACCAAAAGCCTTTTGGGCTTTTAGTGCCCCGACGGCTGTGCCATTTACCTTCAAGTTTTTTCAACAGGGAGACGAACTGCATGTCGCCATGGGGATGTTGTCTCTCTTGTTTATGAGCCTGATGGGTTTTGTGGCTCGTCGCAACCATCTTCTGGTCACGAAGGGCATCACGTTGCAGCATGAGAATACGCAGCTTCTTGAACAAGTCACCAAGGCGCGAGATCATCTCGAGTTAATTGTGGAAGCTCGCACTGCCGAATTGCAAACTTCAGAAGCTCGGTACCGGCTGTTAGCGACGAATGTGACGGATGTCATTTGGGTCATGGCTTCAGATGGAAGTCACTTTACCTACATTAGTCCGTCTATTACTTCGTTTGGCGGCTATACGCCTGAAGAAGCCATGCTCCTTTCCTTGGAAGAAATCCTTACTCCCGACTCAGCTCGACAAGCGAGAGCGGTTCTTGAAGAGGAGTTGCATCTTGACCCGTCCAATCAGACGGACCGATTTAGATCGCGTCTCCAGGAGTTGGAACATTACCGTAAAGATGGATCGACGGTGTGGGCGGAAGTGAGGGGAAGTCTCCTTCGAGATGAACGGGGGCACGTCACCGGCATGGTGGGGGTGACTCGTGATATCACTGAACGAAAACAAATGGATCAGGAGAAGCAGCGACTTGAGACACAACTCCTGCGTTCACAGAAAATCGAAGCGGTGGGTACGCTTGCGGGTGGGATCGCGCACGATTTTAATAATTTCCTGACAAGTGTCCTGGGAAATATTGTACTGGCAAAGCAGCCCAATGTCTCCAACGAATCACGGTCGGAATACTTGACCAACGCTGAACAAGCCACGTTACGCGCAAAAGATCTGACGCAACAACTCTTGACATTTGCAAAAGGCGGGGAGCCGATTAAAGAACTAACATCCCTGGAGACGGTGATTAAGGAAAGCTCAAGTTTTTCGCTATCGGGATCAGCCGTAGCCTGCGAGTATGTGTTTCAACCAGATCTATGGCCGACTGATGTGGATCCCGGACAAATTAGTCAAGTCATTCACAATCTCATGATCAATGCCGTGGAAGCAATGTCCAATGGAGGCACCATCACCATTCGAGCAGAAAACTTGCTTCTTCCCACGAAGACGTTAGGCCAGAGTATTCCATTGCCCCCAGGTCCGTACCTCAAGGTGTCGCTGCGTGACGAAGGTCACGGAATAGCTGATGAGCATTTGTCACAAATTTTTGACCCCTACTACACAACAAAGGCTGATGGGCATGGTCTCGGATTAGCTTCAGTGTACTCGATTATGAAAAAGCATGAGGGCCTGGTTACCGTCGACAGTAAACCCGGAGTTGGCACGGAGTTTATACTCTTCTTTCCGGCGACTCCCTATGCGCAAGTATCCAGTAATGCTGAAGCTGTGCAGCCAAGGCATGGCTGTGGAAAGGTGCTGGTGGTAGATGATGATGCTCATGTCAGGATGGTCGCAGTAGATCTCTTGACTCACTGCGGCTATCAGTGTGAGTTAGCGAAAGACGGATACGAAGCTCTTACCTTATATAAACATGCGATGCGGTGTGG
>BQIY01000553.1 GCA_021604265.1 Nitrospirales bacterium | reverse complement strand
TGAGGACGGACTCTGATTGTTTCCCAGCTTTTTCGGCTTTTTGCTTGGCTTGAGTAATTTCGTCATTGAGCTTTTTGAGCCGAAGGCGTTCTTGTTCTAACTCTTGAGAAATGGCTGTTTTGGTCAGCGGTTTGGCCCAGGTCCACGATGACAGGGCGAGGTGGGTCCCGATGAGGAAGAGGAGAAGCAGTGGCGCGATCACTCTCATGTTCTGACCTTCATCCATCCGTATATTGACAGGGCACTTCCTGCACAGCCAAGAATCAATCCTGCCAACACTAGCATACCCGACATGTGAATGGGGAAGAAGTCAAGAGTGGTTTGCAGGCCTCCGACCCAGCCCAATTCGTGGATTTTGTCTTTCACGATTTCAAAGCCTCCGCGTAACAAGCCCAGAGACAGAGCCCCTCCGACCGCTCCCAGGACCGCCCCTTCGATGAGATAGGGGATAGCAATAAACGCTCCAGTTGCTCCAATCAAACGAAGGATTTCAATTTCGTCGCGTCGCGCATAAAACGCAAGTCGAACCGTATTCGAAATGATGGTCATTGACGCCAGGGCGAGTATGAGGCCGACGCTCAACGCGCCAATTTCAAGATAGTTGCTAAAGAGCGTCAATCGTTCGACCCAGTCACGACTATACCGGACATGCTCGACGCCTGAAAGCGTTTTGACCCGAGCAGCGAGCTCTGAGACGAGATCAGAGACTTGAACATGCGGGGTGACGGTGACGACAAATGAGGCAGGTAGTGGATTATCGCCAATCCCATCAAGCAGATACGACTCTTCAGGGAATTGCTCGTGGAATTCCTTGAGGGCCTGGTCTTTTGAGACAAAGGTCAGTGTATCGATGTGGGTTTCTTGGGTCAGTGTTTTTTTGAGATTCGTGCGTGCTTCCTTGGAGATCTCATCCTCAAGATAAATAATGATTTGGACATGATCTTGTAATGAGCCGGCAATGGTCCGAACATTGTGATACAGCAATAAAAACATGCCAAAACTCGCGATCGTAAAGGCCGTCGTGATAATGCCGATCAGCGTGTTGGTTCGATTCGTCCGGAGGCCCCTCATGGCTTCACGGAGAAGATAGATAAGACGTTTCACGCAAGTGTTCCTTGATCGGTCAGCAAGCGGCCGCAATCGAGTTTGATCATTCGCCCATTGATTTGCTCGACCACTTGCCGGTTGTGGGTGGCGAGCATCACAGTAGTGCCTCGAGCATGAATCGCTTTGAATAACTCCGCAATTTCATACGTCAGTTGAGGGTCAAGATTTCCTGTGGGTTCATCAGCCAGCAAGATAATGGGGCTATTCACAATGGCACGTGCAATACACACTCGCTGTTGTTCCCCGGCAGAGAGGACCGAGGTTTGCGTGGTCCGTTTGTGATCCATGCCGACCGATTGGAGAGATTCGGCGACCTTTCTTCTGGCATCAAAAGAAGACAGCCCTCGAATAATCAGTGGCAGTTCGACGTTTTCGTACACCGTTTTATGTGGCAAGAGCTTAAAGTCTTGCAGGACGAATCCCATGGTTCGGCGAAGGTAAGGAATGTCTGTCGCCCGAAGACGAGCGATATTACGATTTTGAACGAGTATTTGGCCATCATCAGGAAACTCCGCCCCAAAAATCAGCTTGAGGAGCGTGGTTTTTCCTGCGCCGCTAGGTCCTGTAATAAGAATGCATTCACCTTTATCCACCCGTAGGGAGAGGTCGGAAAGGGCGATGCAGCCTTCATAATATTTTGTGACGTGAAAAAGTTGAATCATCCGGCCTCTGTTTTACGAGGTGATAGAGGCCGGACAAATATGGTCAATTCGAGTGTCTTCATCGATACGATGCTTCGGTTGAGACGAGGTCACATGAGTACTCAGATTTTCGCAAGATTCTGGCAGCGGTTCAGTTAGTGGGGCCTATCGTGAGTCCATACCACTCAAATGTCTACTATTATTCAACACGGCTCTAGGGGTTATTATACCAGCTCACCATCTGCTGTCTTCCCCTGGAACGTCAAATGCCTGTTCAATGTGGATGATTTCAAAAGAATCATCCGGATGTTGACGGCAGAGCACGACATCGAAGCGGCAGTCTTGATGGCTGAGTTGGTGTTGCGATAAATAGCAGGCGGCCAGTTTAATCAATCGCTGCTTTTTGGATTCAGCAATTGTCGAGAGTATGCCCCCGTGGCTGTCTGACCGTCTGGCTTTGACTTCGACAAATACCAAAGTCTTTCCATCCCGGGCAATCACGTCCAGTTCTCCTCCATAGAGCCGCACATTTCGACCAAGAATACGATAGCCTTTTTTTTTAAGATGTTGAGCGGCGAGCGATTCAGCTGTTTCTCCAAAAAGGTGACTCGCCGGCTTCTTCGTCATGTGTAAGCTATACCCTGACAATCCCGAACGGGTCGAAAGCTCTGCCGGTGTCCTTGGCAGGGACCATATTCAGCAAGAAGTTGAAGGTGTTGTGGAGTCGGGTAGCCTTTGTGGATATGGAATTGATATTGAGGGAAGCGCTCATGATACTCGTTCATCACACGATCTCGAGTCACTTTGGCTAGAATTGAGGCTGCAGCAATCGTTAGAGACAGACTATCGCCCTTGATAATTGCGCGTTGGGGAATGGGAACATGAG
>BQIY01000552.1 GCA_021604265.1 Nitrospirales bacterium | reverse complement strand
CGCTTTCCGACAAGATTTTTTGAAAACTTTATTGCCGAACAAAATATGGTCGGCGCGGCAGCCGGACTCGCGGCCTGCGGCAAAATTCCATTTGCGGCCACGTTTGCCTGCTTCCTGACTCGTGCATACGATTTCATTCGGATGTCAGCCATCAGTCAAGCCAATATCAAACTCATGGGCTCACATGCCGGAGTCAGCATCGGCGAAGATGGCCCCTCTCAAATGGGACTCGAAGATTTAGCCATGATGTCGGTACAGCCAGGCGTGACGGTCTTATACCCTTCCGATGCCGTCTGCGCGTATCATTTAGTTCAAGCCTCAGCCTCCCATGACGGCATGGTGTATATGCGTACGAGTCGGCCCAAAACTCCAATCCTCTATAGCAATGATGATATTTTTCACATTGGAGGATCGAAAGTCCTTCGGCAAAGTGACCAAGACCGTCTAACGATAGTGGCCGCGGGCATCACGTTATTCGAAGCCTTGAAAGCCTATGACGAATTAGCCGCTGCCGGTATTCACGTGCGGATAGTCGATCTCTACAGTATTGTCCCTATCGATCGCGACACACTCCTTGACTGTGCCCGTGCCACATCGAACACGTTTCTCACGGTTGAAGATCATTATGCACATGGAGGAATCGGTGATGCTGTACTGAGCGCCTTATCAGGCGAAGGCATTCGTCTCCACAAACTCGCAGTTCGAGAAATTCCCCATAGCGGTAAACCTGATGAATTACTCGATCGATATGGAATTAGTGCACGCGTCATCGTCGAAACGGCAAAGCGGCTTGTCTAACCATCATTTACCACCATGTCGAACCCCAAGCGTCTTTCAAACTTTGCCGCTCTTTCACTGTTTGAGCGCTGTGGATCGTGAACAACTCGAAAAACACACAGTTGAGCTGCCTTACCAGAAGGATGAATTTATTTTTCGAAATGATACTGCTGCCGAGTGGCTTTATATCCTGAAAGAAGGTGCTGTCAAATGCGTCAAATCTTCCCCTGAAGGACGAGAAGTCACACTCAAAGTTTTGATGCCCGGTGATTTATTTTGCTGTGAAGCTTCAGCCTTGAATGGCACGCTGCCGGGCTGTGCTCAGGCGATGGAGAGTGCCACAGTTGTAAAAATCAGCCGCAAGGCACTACTCAATACACTACAACACAACCCAGAGATCGCGATCCAAATCATTAGTTATTTAGGGGATCGCCTATCTGAAGCTCAAAATAGCGCCAAAGGTTTTGCGCTCGATTCCGCAGAGCGACGATTAGCTTCCTTGTTGGTCAACCTGGCAAAGAGAGCGGGAATTCATGAATCAGAAGGGCTGCGATTAAACGTGCGACTCACACGTCAGGATTTTGCTGATATGGCCGGCCTCACTTTAGAAACAACCAGCCGCATTATGAGTCGATTTAAAAAAGACAACCTCATTAGGGGAACAGCCGGACGATTAATCGTAAGTGACATCACTCATCTGAAAACCCTCGCCAATGAAATATCCACCATGTAAGTCACGCACATCAGGCCTCTCTTCTTTATTCTTACTAGGTCCGATATTCCCTTATTCAAAATAACGCTGTTGGACCCACTGACGAGCCTCCTCGAAGGTCTCAAATTCCCCTTCTAATTGTGCCTCAAATATGACTTTCAGCATTTCTCCCATCTTTGGACCAGCGGCCACATCCATCTCCAATAGATGTCGCCCCATCAGTAATGGTTTGGGGGCTTGATTTTGGACATTTAATTTCTGGGCAACCTCTAACATCTCACCCATTTTGCAAGGAAGTGCTTGAGGAAGAGGAGGACGACCACTGTGATCAGCTTCGACGAGTCGCGCCAACATTTCTAAGTTTTCGCCTACCTCAGCTAGTGCCACTGCAACTCGACGCACATGTCTGGAAGAGCCAGTAAAATCAATATGCGTCAAATGAAACCGACAAAGGTGCATGACACGATTCATTAAACCAAGGGGCATTCCGACTCTACGAAGAAATTCTTGAAAAGTCTCAACCGTTCCGGTATGGCCATGTGAACGAATACGATCACGTAAAATTTCTGTGGTTTCAGGCTTGCCAAGGTCATGACACAATCCAGAAAACACCAGCACTGCCCGATCTTCTTGACTAAGGCCATCACGCTCTGCAATTCTCGCCGCCTGATCGACGACATGCAACGTGTGAATCCAAACATCTCCTTCAGGATGAAAGCGAGCATCCTGCGGACAGTCTTGCAGCGCCGCTAACTCTGGATACAGTTGAATCCACTTACATTGATCAAGAAATTGCAGGCCAGCCGAAGGCCGTTGAGACTGTGCCGCCCACTTGTACCACTCACCCCAAATACGTTCAATGGCCAACGTGTCATATTCAGACACGAGATTTTGACAGAACCGTATAGTCTCAGGTGTCGCCTGCAAGAAAAATCTTCCCGCAAATTGATGGCCCCGAAGCACTCTAAGCGGATCTTCCCCAAATTGCTCCCCAACATGTCGCAGAATATGCCCGTGTAGGTCCTGGACTCCGGAAAATGGATCGATCAGTTCTTCTGTCACCGGATCATAGGCCATAGCGTTAACCGTAAAATCCCGCCGCTCCGCCGCTTCTTGTGGTGTCATCTCGGGATCAGAGTAAATGTCAAACGCC
>BQIY01000551.1 GCA_021604265.1 Nitrospirales bacterium | reverse complement strand
CATGCCAATCTTCGTGATACGCAAGACCGACTATCTCTCCATCAAATTCTTGAATGATACTTGTAATTCAACGGCACAAACGTTATGTAAGTAAATCAATTTCCTTTCGAAAGATAACCAAAAACTCACACACGAATTGAAAGGTAGGAACTATGAAGGGTCGAATCGTCTCTCAAATAAAGCCATACAACCGGCCCTTGTGGCATTGCCTCCTGCTGGTCTCTTTTTTCGCCAGTCTTACCGCAAGTTGCGCCCATAAAACATGGGATATCAACAGATACATTCACGCTCTTGAACGCCCGGAACGAGACCAGCACCAACAACCCGAAAAAGTCATTGAGGCCATGAATCTCATGCCTGGCATGATGGTGATTGATATCGGCGCAGGCTCGGGTTATTTCACCCGTCGCTTTGCCGAATCGGTGGGAGAGAAGGGGCGGGTCATCGCCATCGATGTCGAACAGAAAATGTTGAATTACAACAAAGGAGAACTGGAAAAAATTGGACTCGCCAACAGAGTCCGTTTTGTTCTGGCCGAGTCAGAAGGTCCCACATTTTCCGGGAACAACGCCGACATCATATTCTTGTGCGACGTCTATCACCACCTAGAAGACCAGATCGACTATCTGGCCAACACCAAGCCCGCGCTCAAGCCCATGGGGCGTGTGGTCATCATCGACTACTACAACGATGCACGGTCCGGCACACTCGGCTTCTCAAAACGTCACCTCGTTTCGAAAGAACAAGTCATCAAGGACATGGAACAAGCCGGTTTCACCTTATCCAAAGAACACACCCTCCTCCCCCGTCAATACTTCCTGGAATTTGTCGCAACCAAAGGTGGCGCTTCCGCTCAAATGCATAATTAGGCTTGCTGTTTACAAAAATCTTTTTGGGGTATTTTCCCAAACCGAATTACGGAGTAACAACCATTAAGGGAAATATCAAGTCGGGCCTACGGTTTTTGAGAAAGTAGTGGCACCTAACTTTTTTATATGGTTAGGCAGGAGGTAGGTTTGATTTATCACAAGTGGCGGCATAAATGGACTGCAACTTCTCCATGAGCGCCCAAGCCCCCTGCCATGTTTCGTGGGTAAATGACCCAGGAACATCGCGAGGATTGATAACCTCTTGTCCATCGACTACGCGCGCCGGAACGTCATAGTTGCGACGATGCTTTTTAGCGTTCCACTTGGGAATCGGATATCGCCCAGCCCACTCGATCAACGAACTAAGTCGCTCCAAGAGACGGTATTCTTCATCAGAAAAGTTGACTCTAAGGAACTTGCGAGCGATATCGTGGAGCTTATGGGTGTAGAACGGACGTTCACCTTTAACGGCGAGGGTAGAATCACTTTGAATTGCTATGGCCTTTAGCAGTACCTCGACTCCAGTTGCGACAAGGAAGCAGGCCGGTGTAATTAAATTCAGGTCCTGTATGGGGCCTGTTTTTTTAAGCATATTTTGGTGCGCAACGATATACCTTTCCCAGCATGCCAAAGCTCCCGCGAAGATATCTCTTGAGTGGTACTCCCATTGACTATGATCTGTAGCAAAGAGGTCTCCTTGGCTTCGCTGGAATCCGGATGGCTGATAATTCATAATTGATATAGCCTCATACCAAAAAGACAGACCTCCCATCATACCTAATTTAAACGTAAAACCCATCAACTAACTCACAAATGCCAGTCCATAGCCCCGCCATTCTTCGGCAATCGACGAAATATGTCAAGATAAATAAAGCCTCTTAGTTCTAAGTTTATTGTTAAGGATAGTATGCTCATGAGAGGAGACAGTCGGCGGGTTTGGAAAAAGGGATCATACAGAATATAGGCCTCATCCCTGTCCAATGTGCGCCACTGAACTGCTCGACTCCCCTACTCCGACGCCTGCCGTCTGGCCCAAAGGAGGGACGCTCTCCTTAGTTGGCGGGCCTTGTTTGAGCCCTGCGAGTTGGACCGCCCTCCTAGGACTAGCGTCCGTCCTCTCCACTGAGTCCAGACGGGGCGTCAATGGTTTTGGGTCCTTTTGCCGAAACAAAAGGGCCTCGCCTGCCGGGGCGAAACCCGGCACCACAGAAAATCATGATGACACGAGAGTTGGGTACAAATGCGATGCGTTTACCTGCCAGCAATTTTTTGCTAGGAAACCCCAAGATAGGTTCGCGATACGCATTGCTACGCGGTAACGCCAGAACCATAAATTCTATATGTTCCAGAAAAATGGAGCCAGAAGTTGAACTGAGTTTTCCTTCACCTTCCTTTATCTACGAATAGATGCAAGATGACTCCTCCCCCCAAAGTTGAGGCAAACATTTATGAATGCCTTACTAGCCTTTTAAAGAGGAAGCAGACGAGGAAGGTCTCCTCGGCTTTTTTTGTGGCGTGACGCGACTAGCCAATTGTGCATTCTTCCGAGACTGGCTAGCTTTGGAGATGCCCTCACCATCCACTGACTGCTGAAGGCGACGCACTTCGTCAAGAATTTTCAAAAAACGCCGACCGAACGGGGTCAATTGATATTCCACTTCAACCGGAGGCTTTAGTCCCAACACCGTGCGCCGCATGATGCCGAAACGGATCATCTTTCGCCATCGTTCATTCATCACTTTGGCCGATAAACCGGGACAGGCCCGGAGCACCATACCAGGGCGATT
>BQIY01000550.1 GCA_021604265.1 Nitrospirales bacterium | reverse complement strand
CATGAGTCGAAGCTTTCCCTCCGGCTTCTTCATTTCCCCAGGATAGAGATACACGCCGCCTTTGAGGAGAATTCGATGCACATCAGCGACAAGGCAACCGGTATACCGTAACCCATAGGGACGGTGAGTCGCTGAATCCGTTTGCTTAATATCGTTGATATATTGCTGCATCCCACGGGACCATTTCTGATAATTGCCTTCATTGACGCTATAAATTTTCCCACGAGAGGGCATTTGAATGTTCCGGGCCGTCAAGAAAAATTCGCCGAGTTCTGGCTCAAGTGTAAATTCATGAACTCCTTTCCCGCAGGTGTAGACGAACACAGTACTAGTCCCGTATAAAAAATACCCACCACCAACTTGCTCGGAACCAGCCTTCAAAAGATCTTGCTCTTTATGTCCAGAGCTTCCATCAGATAAGCGATGGAGAGAGAAAATCGACCCTAACGGGGCATCCACATCAATATTGGAAGAACCGTCCAACGGATCTAAATACAGCGCATACTTGCCTGAACGCTGGGCATCAGAAAAGACATGTGGTTGTTCCATCTCTTCAGAAACCATCGTCTTGACGATCTCATTGGCCTTGAAGACTTTGATGAAAATCTCATTGGCCCGTTCATCTAATTTCTGAACTTCTTCGCCCTGGATATTAGTTTCTCCAGTTGAACCTAATACATCAATGATTCCAGCATGCCGCAAATCGCGCGCAATCATTTTTCCCGCAATTCCTAAATTCATCATGATATGCGAAAACTCGCCCGTGGCTTCGGGCGGAAAGGCGTCTTCTTTCAGAATATGAGACGTAAGCGATATGGGTTCGTGAATCATCCGTGACTCATTGTTAAGAGGGGCGTGATGGAGTTTTTCGTATTATAGACCTTTTCATGGATTGGAGCAACGGATGAAGGAAGGACAACCGTGATCTTTCTTCTCAGAATATTCGAAGACCATTCATCGAATAGAGGGCAATCGTCATATTGCGCTTCATAGGCCTCGTATGAGAGATGGCCGAAGAAAAATAAGACGGTCTGTGAGGCACGGTTTTCACCAGATGCCATATGATTCACAGTATTGAGGACCGTTCTGTTGAACCGACTCGTTCGTAGACTTTGTAGGCTTAAGACTCAAGTGATCGCTGACAGTCCTTGAGTTCTGACTCGAGAAACGTTCGAATACGTTGAAGGTGTTGAGGTGTGGAGGCTTCAAAACGCAGAACCAAGGCCGGCTGAGTATTCGATGCACGAATGAGCCCCCATCCGTCATCAAATGTGACCCGAATTCCATCAATTGTCAAGATGTTTTGAATGGTCAACGAGGGATCGTCAGAATGGGGCGCCTTCGCAAGATGCCGGATGCGCTCGATAACGGCATCGACGAGTTGAAACTTCTGCTCATCGGAACACTCGACACGAATTTCTGGTGTGACAGAAGTCTGAGGCACATCGGCCAACAGGCTCGAAAGAGATTGCCGGGTTTTCGCGAGAATTTCTATTAAACGGCAGGACGCATAAATGGCATCATCGTATCCAAAATATCGATCGGCAAAAAACATATGACCAGACATTTCTCCTGCGAGCGCCGCCTGCTCTTCTTTCATCTTTGCCTTGATCACGGAATGACCGGTTTTCCACATCACCCCTCGCCCTCCGCGCTTTTCGATATCATCATATAACAGCTGAGACGCTTTGACTTCCGAAATAAACGTACTGCCAGGACGAGACGCCAACACATCTCTAGCAAAGAGCAATAAGAGGCGATCACCCCAGAGGATATTACCCTGTTCGTCAATGGCGCCAATACGATCCGCATCTCCATCGTACCCAATGCCGACGTGCGCACCATGCTGTTTAACGGCTTGAATCAAGTCTTGAAGATTGTCAACCACAGTAGGATCTGGGTGATGATTCGGGAAACGTCCATCTAAGTCACAATACAATCCTGTCACGGTACATCCCAACTGCTCTAACGCTTCTTTCGCGACGAGGGAAGCCGCCCCGTTCCCACAATCAATGACCACATGAATCCCGCTCCCGTCGAGCGAGGCAAAGCTCTCTTTGAGGTAGGCTAAATAATCTGAAATGATAGGCGCTTCCGTCATGGTTCCGCTTCCGCTGGAGTACGTTCCAGAATCGATGATCTGACGTAAGCGTTGAATGCCATTTCCATACAACGCATTTTTTCCCATACACATCTTAAACCCATTGTACTCGGCCGCATTATGACTTCCTGTGATCATAATGCCGCCATCCACGTCACGTTGGAACAATGAAAAATATAAAAGCGGCGTGGCACAGACTCCAATATCGACGACATTGACGCCTCCAGCCGTTAAGCCCTTGATCAAACGATCTCGTAATTCCGGTGATGTCAGTCTTCCATCCCAGCCAACGGCAACAGTCTTGATCCCTTGCTCATGCCCTAAAGTGGCATACCCTCTCCCCACCAGTTCGGCAATATCAACCGTCAGATCCTGTCCAACAATGCCTCGGATATCATATTCTCGAAAGATACGCTGATTCACAGACGTCGCATTGAACACACTCATGTCGTCGCTCCTCTACTAAAATCATCTTGAAAACGCACGATATCATCTTCACCGAGGTACGGACCGTTTTGCACTTCAATAATTTCTAAGATATCCTTCCCTGGATTCTC
>BQIY01000549.1 GCA_021604265.1 Nitrospirales bacterium | reverse complement strand
GTCGTAGAATTTTTCCTCGATCATACGGAAACCCAACCGGTCGATGCGGCAATCTTTTCTCTTCTCATGTATACCTTCACGGACACTGGTCGTTGTTACAGCTGGGCAGAAGTTGAAAAGTGGTTAAAGTCTGAGGGGTTTGGGAAATTACGACGTCACCCGGTGGCCGGAAGCATCGGAACGTTAGAAGCGACAAAGTTGTGAGAACGATTCAATCGGCTGAGAATGTGAAGGAAGAACCAAGCCGTGCGTGATAGCCCTGGAGGTGGCGTCTGACTGGAATGAGAAGTCTCGGCGGCATCGCAGAACAGATATCCCGACTGAATGAAACGGGCCGTTGGTACTTTTGAATTCCAAGCGCAGCCTGAGCAATTCCCCAATAGAGGTTTTCGATCCATTTTGATTTTTTCACCATATCTAAATACTGATACAGGACCTTCCGCTCTCGAATGGCTCCTCGAAAGGCATCTTTAATCTCCACTAATAGCTCTTCCTCGGCCCTCGTCCGCTGGTAGACCCCTTCCGTGATATGACTCAACGAAATGAAGTCCTGCAGATCGAATCGAGCATCGATATCCTGAGTCTGCTCTCGATAGGCATCCCAATCTGTGGTGAAATGCAATCGTTCCAGCAATCCGAGAAAATCATGCAGGGTAATTTCCTCAACCGTCTCGGAAACTCGCGACAGGCGAACTTTTACAAACGACCGCCGCTCATAGGTGTGATGGGGGAAATGATAGGTGCCGGACAGTTCTTCAAGTCGGCCGGAATCGTCATATTTATGGTGTTGATATTCGAACTCGTGAGGAATCGTGACACCATGAGATTCAAGAGCAGCTAAATACCGAGGCAGAAAGTCTTTAAAGAACGGTCCGCCCTGGTCCTCAAGCGGCGTACTTGGGAGACTCCCGACAGCCAGCGTCAAACGGGCAAAGGGCATGCGGGTATATCCGTCCTCTTGAACCGCAAAATTGAACCCGCCCCATGGTCCAACATCAAATAAGGTTTCATAGCCCTGCTCGGATAATGTATGTTCTGTTTCGAGAGAAAGACGCTGCCATAATTGAATAAGCGTCCCGATGTGCACGTGACGCTCTCGAAATAAGGGAACCGATGGCATTGCCTGAGAACTGACCGTCGAACGAATCCGTGTTTGCAGTTTGAGTACTTCCCATTCAATCGCCTGGGTTAACAAGCCGTGTCGGTAGGGAATTGAGGAGAGATCTTCACATTCCCCACGAAGTTGCTCCCAATACTCGGTACCTTCGGGGACATGTTGAGACTTCGATAACAAGATATCAGCCAGGCTTTGCCCAGACGCCGGAGCATGAGCCTTCAGCACTGCCGCCACAGACGCATGAAACCCTTGAAAAGCCCGCTGCTTCCTTGACTCTATCTCTTTCGATTTGTGGTCCATTCAAAAAGATCTTTAAGATGGATTGAGAGTACACAGTACGACATCTGATTGAAAAGAGCTTTTAACCATAGCTCTACAATGAAGAGAGTTGCAAGGCAAGCAGAAGTCAATGTCTCCCGATGAAAGGACATGTGAGGAACAACTGAAACTCTCGGGCGCTTGTCCAGCTCTCTACGCACCGAAATTCCTGAAAAATAAACCGACGGTCACAAAGCAGTTGTCGACCTTCTTGAGCTGAACATCATTTCTATCTCTATCAAGTGGGACGAAAACGGTAAGGCAAAGAGCACAACCGAGAACCGCCTACTCAGGAAATCCCACGAATGATTCAGAAGTGTGACTTTCTCTTATGACTCCTCTTCTTCCGAATCCATTTTCCCTAATGCATCCAGACTTGCGTCATCAGCGTTATCGTCAGACCCTTGAGAACGCACCCTTTCATTTTTTGCCAACACACAATAGGTTCCAAATCCGAGACTGAATGGGCCAGTTTCCATGATTTCCCTCCTTTATGAATTCGTGAATGGTTGACGCTTCACAAGATATGAAGTGCAACATCAATACCTTATCTCTCGCATGACAAGCACGAAGCGAAAGGGCTGAGAACTGCTTAATTGTTAAAAAGATCTCAGGTAAAGAAGTGAAACCAAGACGAGGGATATCCTGCGGCTGTCCTATTTCGTCACAGCAGCAGCTTACAGGAGGTGACTCAATTTGAGATAGTGATAGAATTGCGATTGGGATAATAAATGAAATTTCAACAATGCTAGGACACAAACAGACGCTGTACGGTTCGACAAGCTTCTTTGCCCGTCGAACCGTACAATCATTGTTACTGGCTCGTGAAGATGCGAATCTTACCTGTGCTCCAACTGAATAGGCCACACTATTTCTTCAAAAAAGGACTCACTTCAAAGGCAACAAAATGACACTCACGGATTCCCTTTGTTTTTGAAAAGTCCACTCTTCAATTGACTGCGTTTGCCCTTGAAACTCCCGGAAAAATAGGTGATGTTGCCGCCACTGTAGGCCTCTCCAAGAACCCTGATCGCTTGCGGATGCGATTGGGGTTCGTTTTCGTCCTTGGCGTTTTTCATGACCTGGTTGTACTTGCCGGAACGCGCAGCCAGCGCGCCATTCCGATACACGATGGAAGCGTCGAACCCCTTGACCCATTTTCGGGATGCAATCACCATCATGATATGCGGGGGCGAAACTCTAGGCTTCAATTCACCTTTTAGGTCGTTC
>BQIY01000548.1 GCA_021604265.1 Nitrospirales bacterium | reverse complement strand
CCGCGAAGCTATGCGCGAACCCCACACTGACGATCAGTTAGGTGGCGGCGGTGGTACTGTCGAGGTTGATGAAACCTTTTGGGGTAACAAGAAACCTCGCGGCCAGAAGAAAGGTCGAGGTTATCACCACAAGGAAAAAATTCTTACCTTAGTTGAGCGCGGTGGACGCGCTCGGTCTTTCCATGTTCCTAGCGTAAAAGCGGCAACGCTTCGCCCTATCATGAAGGAACAAATAAAGCACGACACGCGTATTATGACCGATGAAGCCGCTCAGTACGTTCATGCTAGCAATCCCTTGATAGGAAAGTCACATTCGTTACTTAAAAGCGATTTCCAAAATCACGAATACGTCAATCATGGTATCGGTGAATATGTCCGAGGCGATATTCACACCAATACCATCGAAGGCTATTTCAGCATTCTAAAGCGTGGATTAGTCGGGACGTTTCACCATGTCAGCCCCAAACACCTAAAACGCTACGTTGGCGAATTCGATTTCCGATACAACCACCGCGTCAAACTCGGATATGGCGATCTTGACCGTACAAAAGCCCTGATTCGCGGCATCAGCGGTAAGCGCCTAACCTATCTTCCGGTTAAAGAACGGGAAGAATGCTGTATCTGACGATGCACTAGAGAAAACACTGGAAATACTTGAAGATATTGAGTATTTCCAGTGGATTGACCATGGGGGCCAATAACCTACTGCGTCAAGTGGATTTTTCGCGGTCGCTGGTGCATATTTACCACATCAGCCACAAGATATTGGGGCGTCCCGCAAAAAACATCCCATATCTTGTGTTCGCTGACAATGGGCGCAGCGCGTCGAACCGTCAGAGTAGAGATGGAAGATAATACAACCACAATTGCACTCCCATACCCCCTCTGTGGGCTTTTCACGCTGCGGAAACTCAACTATCTCAGCCAATTGGAGGTACCAAAAATGGCGACGAAAAAAGTTGGGCGTGACGCCGGATCGGGAAAGTTCATCCCAGTAAAAGAAGCCGAACGCCGTAAAAAGACCGCTGTGGTCGAAACCATCAAGACTTCGAAGAAGAAGTAGTCTTGTTCGAGGGCCGGGAGCAACCCCGGCCCTCTTTTTTCATCTTAACCTTCTTGGATGCCTTCTTGTGCTTGTTTGGAGGCATGCTCAGAAGATTCTTCACTGCCCGTTTAAACCTGTCGGATGATCTCGTCATGCCAGAAAAATCCACCACGGAACTCGATGATGCTCTAACCAATATCGGGATGCAGATTGTAACCTTCTCCAGCATCGACTGGATAATCAACCTGCTAATTAGGTCTTTTCTGTACCGAAACCGGGGAGTATCTCACCCGCTCAAGAACAAGAAAATGAACCGTAAGGGTAACGCTGTCACCGCGCACTTGTCATCCTGGGCCAAGGCCGATCTGCTCCTATCCCTTGGTAAAATCGAATTATCTGATAAAAGCCTCGTCAAGCGCCTAGAAAAACTTTGCGATAAGTACAAAAAAGCCGCATCACGAAGAAACTTTTTTGCTCACTCTTTCCTTGGTAAACATGACGAAAAAGTAATTCATCAACTAGTAAAAGCCAAGGGCGAACTAAAGGTTGAAGAATTGACGTATCCCGTCCCCGCTGGATCGAATAAAAACATCAGGCAAAGCATGAAATTAATAACAGAGCTGTATGAGTTCTACTTTACATGCTTTATGCCATCCATGCTGACGAAAACCGATGCGGCCAATTCCTCGCAGTCGGTATAGGCTAGATCATATTCAGCATGGTACTGGCGAATTGCTTCCGCGCCCGCCTCTAGCATTTCCTCGGTAATTTCAATTTCAGCTTCTTTGTCAGCCTCATCAAACATCTCTCGTTACCTGCTGTGCTATATATATAATTCCCTTTTATTTACCTTCAGACTTTTGCACGCTTCATGTAAGAAGCTATTGCCTCTACTGAAGTTTGTATCAGACAACGGTAACCATTCCAGTTGTTCCGATTGATGACGCGCTTGAGTACCGTAGGGTATATGAAACTGATCGCACCGTTCCCCCCGTATCAGGAACGGTATTTGCAAATACAGAACTCGTGTCAAGAATATCCGGGCACGTACCTTGAAAACAACAACCTAAACCGCCTATCAGAACTCCATTTTCATCAAATGTCATAACCGCTACATTTAATTGGTTCGGGTTAGCTGACTTTCTGGTAACCAGGAAAATATGATTGGGCATGCCGGCTGCTTCCGCATCGTCTGTAAGAAAATCGTTACCCCGAACAAGACTAAAGCACTGACCATCAGCCTGGACAAGGTAAGGGGTTACAGAAAACTGACTATTCGAATCATCGGAGCACGCAATGATTTTTTCAGGAATGGATTGCGAAGAACATACCAATGGATCAATGTCTGTTGGGACATCATCTGTCTGGACATTCGTTGTTTGCGCATGCGCAGGAAGTACTACTTTCTCAACAACCGGACTGACCCATAATTGCGAGACCACAAACGCCGAAGTCGAAACAGTCAGTACATTTTCAATCGCTTTTCTTCGCTTTTTATTGGTTGGCGTATTCATTACTTGTATATCCTGATGCCATGATTGTTACCTATATTGCCTTACGCAATAGCAGGGAATGGCAAACATAATACGCGCGTCAGAAATGCGAATGAGAGTAAATACTT
>BQIY01000547.1 GCA_021604265.1 Nitrospirales bacterium | reverse complement strand
GCTCCGATTGCTTTTTAGCTTAGCTGAACATGACAGCGACTTGTCAACCGATGAAGCGCCGAGCGGTGTTCAATTGGCCTAACGACTAACCGTTCTGAACAACATCCAATGCGGTACAACGTTCAAGAAAATCAATCACTTCGGTCACGTCTCCGGACTCCTTCCAGTACACAGAAACGAATCGATTCTTTTCTTCAATCCTGACGACATCGCCTGATAATTTGGCGATATTCGATTTAAGAAATTCTTCAACGACAATGTTTTGACAAGGTGTCTCTGTGAACCAACCCGGTGTAAATTCGGTACGCCCTCGCGCTGCGGATGAAACAATCGCCCATTCAATCCCTAAATCGCGAGCGCTCTTCCTGGTCTGGCGATAAGCCGCCACAGACAAGCGTCTCGGCAGAGGTTTGCCCGTCGAACTGCGGTATTTTTTGGGGTCCGTGTCCGGATCCTCGATATTGGTCATTTCCACCCCAATCCCTCTGGACATGGCCAGACGGCGTTTTTGCATTTTCGCTTTATCCTCCTTGCTGGGCAGGACAGCCATGATTGGCGCGATAATGAGGGCAATCACCAAAATAACGATACCGATCGTCAACAAGTCAATTTCTCCATCATCAAGGCTATTGAGAATAAGATTTTTAGTGTGTACATTTGATCCAAACAATAAGAACAACCAGCAGGAGGTTCGATTATGGGTGAGTATCAGCACATACTCGTGGCGGTCGACCTTACCGAAGAATCTCACCACGTTGCACGCCGTGCATGCAAGCTGCGGGCAGCAAACAATTGCAAGATTAGCTGTTTGCATGTGATAGAACCCTTAAGCCTTGCTTACGGTGGCGACATACCGATGGATCTTTCTACGATTCAGGAACAGATTCAGGAGACCGCAAAAACTCATCTCGCCGAATTTGCCAAATCCCTATCGATACCCGAAGAGAATCAACATCTGATTTTTGGTCGTCCTGAAACAGAGATTCATGCCATGGCTAACCAAATTGAAGCAGATTTGATTGTTGTTGGTAGTCACGGCCGGCACGGTCTCGCACTCTTGTTAGGTTCAACCGCTAATGGTGTTTTGCACGGAGCTCCCTGTGATGTGCTAGCGGTTCGCGTTGGCGATTAGTAATTCATAATAAAAACCGGTTTACCTTCGCCTTTCAATCGAGCTATCGTTTCACTCGATCTGCGAATTGATATTTGATGTGTTCCGAGCCAATTCAAGCTTTTTTCTTTCGACGCTGATACTGATTAGTGCGGTCTTTGCACCCGGCGTTCGAGCCAATTTCACGGGCGGGTCAATGCAAGATGACTCGCGCTTTGAGCAACGCGAAAGATACAAAACCCTGCTGTATCAAATCAAAACAAATCAGACCAGCCGCTACCGGGCGAATCGATCCGAGCTAGCCAGTTACCCGCTCTACCCTTACCTCGAGTACCAATACATGATTCACCGATTGAGTCGGCAGGATCTCGCTTCAATTCAAGGTTTTATCCAACAATATGGCGACACACCACTTGCAAACCAACTCAAACAGAACTGGCTCTACTCACTTGGTAAGCGAGGCCGTTGGCAAACGTTTATGGAAAGTGACCCCGGCCCGATTAGCTTAACCAAAGAAAACGCTTGTTTTGATGCTTATGCAACCTGGAAGTCTGGCGATGAACTCGCCGGATTTCAGAAAGCGGAAAAACTCTGGTTAGTACCATTTTCTCAGCCCGACGAGTGCGATGCGATATTCAAGGTCTGGCGTGACGCGGATGGTCTAACGCCGACGCTTGCCTGGCAGCGATATGAGTTGGCCATCAAGAAAAATGAAATCACGCTTTCAAACTATCTCGAGCGATTTTTAGATGCTAACGACAAGGCCAGTGCGAGCCGTTTGAAGCGTTATCACACTCGACCAAGACGCATGAGTACAGAGAGCAATCTAGGACCGGACGACCAACGCGGACGTGATATCGTCGCACACGGTATCTATCGACTCGCCCGTCGAGATGCCCCACTCGCCTACGAAACACTCAACAATATTGTTTCTAAGTACAGTTTCTCTGAAGACACGCTCAAACACTTATATCTTCAAATTGGGACGAGACTTGCTCGTAAACCAGAAACACTGGCTTTGTTAGAGACGCTACCCATAGACATTACCGCTCATGAAGATCTGGTTTCTGCGCAACTCAGGACACACATTAAATCCCTTAACTGGCCAACTGCCTTGGTCTATATCAACCTTCTGCCAGCTGAACAGCAAGCGACGAGCCGATGGCAATATTGGCGTGGTCGCATATTGCTGCAGTCCGGTGGTCTGGAAGACCACGAGATCGGTAAATCTGTTTTCGCCGAACTCGCGAAAGAACGCAGCTTCTACGGGTTCCTGGCGGCTGATGCGCTAAATCAGCAGTACAATTTTGAAGACCAACCAGAAGCCATTACACAAGAGCAAGTTTTTTCGCTTGAAGAAAGCCCGGGCATCCAACGGGCTTTTGAGCTTTACACCCTAAATGAAAAAACCCGTGCCCGCCGTGAGTGGTCTTTTACGACGAGGGATTTCTCAAACATTGAACTTAGAATTGCCGCAAGAGTTGCAGAACGATGGGGCTGGCACGAACAGGCTGTGCGTTCGATGATTCGGGCCAAAGCCTGGGACGATTTAAGTCC
>BQIY01000546.1 GCA_021604265.1 Nitrospirales bacterium | reverse complement strand
GAGATTGTCGACAAACAACGCGAAAGCAAGCCATGAGTTACAATGGTGGAGAACATAAATACAATTGTCGGAGGTCATCCTCCGACAACCGATTTTGGTGAGGTATTCGTGGAATTGTTTATGCCAAAGGTGCCCAGAATTTTTTAACCCGTATAACGCAAATTTGAGTTCAAGGATGGGATCGTTGATCCCTGAAGGTATCGCGTTGGCGTTAAAGCCTGCAGGAAGCTCGACAAAAGTTGGTTTGGGTAGTTTTGCAAACAGATAAGCGCTTTTTATATCTGCATCGTAAATGATGAGGTTGTGGGCGGCGGCCAACGCAAGTAAGACACGGATTGATTCGTAACGAGCGACGGGTGCATAGCATTCGTCGGGGTCGTATTCAACTCCACTGATGGTCTTGTAGCCATGCGCTACGAGCCTCGCGCGATAACGCTCATATTTGGTGCCAGGATTTTTGTGTTTAAACACCCACCGTGTGGTAATGACATGGTGATGTCGGCAACGGTTACGAACCCGCCAGATTCGCATTTTGATGCAACGTCTGAATTCATAACGGATTGCATCTGCCCAGTGGGTGGTGCCTGTGCGCCTGTCTATTTCTAATGCTTCGGCGATAGTTTTTGGTTCGTTGTCGTATATGACCTCGTTTTCGACATCGGCGACAAATGCGCGCGCGTTGTTAATGAATGAATTAACTTCGGCTTCGGTGAGATTTACGCCGTTTGCTTCCCACCATTTACCAGGTTTGACCCGGTTGCGGTTGGATCTACGTTGATGTTTGCGGTCGATGTGGTCGTCGGGTAAGTCAAAACCGACTGATTTGGTTTTGTTGACGGGTGTTTTACTGTCGACGGCGCTCTGATCTTTCAGATCGGCGGCTGCTCGAGGGGGTGCTGGAGTAGCGGGCCGAGGTGGAATAATGAGGTCAGGGCGGTTTACTGCGTCGTTTCCATCCGGAATGGGGTTGATGTTTGGGGCGTCGATGTCTTTTGCGTCGGGGATGCGGTAAAAATTTTTGTAAGGATCGTAATAGGGGATATTTGGAAGTTTCTGTCCATCGTTTTCTTCTTCATCATCCGAGTCATCAAGTCCTTCGATTACCAGTTTTGGGTGGTTGGCCAGTTTTTCGGCGGTGGATTTAAGGTCGACAAGTTCGACTTCGGTGTCGTGGATATTATCAGTAAAGTTTACGTCTTTCCTATCGTACACCTTTTTGGAGATGGGATCCCACACACAATGAGATTGGGATGTGGGGTGACGTCCGAGATAATATACTTCGACGGCGGTCGCTGCGATTTTTCCTCGGGGTACTTCCGACCCGACAAGATGGGCCGTGCACAATGCGCCGAATTGATGCATTTGTTGGAGGCTGGGCGCTTTGTGGGTAAGTCGCTGGTATGGGCTGACTTTTGGGCTGAAAAAGTCATTTGGAAGATGGTTCCAAACCCAACACGCGAATCTAACTGCATAAGGCCAGAGGAAGTTTGGGACGTGAGGTGCTCCTGCGAGCATTGTCCTCGCCATAGTACAGATTTTTCCGCCGCTCCTCTCTTCGAGTCCGTTTTGGGACGCGCTGTAAGGTGCGGTCTGGGCATTATGTAGCCCAGATTCGATACTGTAGGAAGTCCATTCCCAGCTGATAAGTTCCTTTGCTTTGTCGGTAACTAGGCATTTTAGTTTGTGGTGTTTGCCTGTGAGTTTTGCGAATTCCAGCTCCACGCGCGGTTTGTATTTTTTTAGGGCCGCTAGAGCATCCGATTTTTTCCGCATGCAGAAACAAATAGCATACCGAGCCGAACGTTCGGTAAAAGCGTGAACATATCGGAAACCCATTTGTGATTTGGGTATGAAGGGTCCGATTGTGTCTGAATGTACCGTGAGTAATGGTATTAGGAATTGCGCCGCTTCGGAGTCAACGACTCCCCTTTTTCGGGGCTTGCGTTTTGTTTTGAAAAGGTTGCAAATGGCGCAAGAGAAATGCCTGGCGTTGGCCACTTCCTCCTTTGTCAGTGTGACCCCGACAAGAAATCCGTCACGTACTGCGTTGATAATTTTTCTAACGTTGACGTGGCCAAGTCTCCGATGGAGTTTGGCCAGAACTGAAAGTTTTTTACTGTCGGGTTTGCCAACGGCAAGCGCACTCATAGTTTCTTGGTGTTTCTTCTCAACAACGTAGAGTCCATTTTCGACACGGGCGATAATGTTGGGCTTACTCGAGAAACGAACATGTTCTCGAGGGACGATACATGCGCAGTTTTCGTCAAGAACCAGTGCCGCTCCCTTATCTTTAGCAATTACGCTTATGGAGATGAGAGATGACCCAAAATCCGGGGCGTAAAAAGAATTTTTGGCCCATTTCGAGGGGCCAACGTGCGTGTACGAAGACCTTCCGCCCGCGGTTGTGATTTCACCATTGCACGGGGTCATAGAGTAGAATTCATTGCGGTCCGTGAGAAAAATGTGCGAGGCACCCGAGTCGAGTATTGTTTTGTTGGGTGTGGCCGTGAAAGCGGATTTTTCATTTGTAATTTGCGGGGGCGTGACCATAAGGGATAAAAAAGCCAAAAAGAGAAATATTGCGGCAAGCCAGTTCACCTTGTGTGAGGTGCGGGCCTGTGCAATTTCCGTTTTTTCCGGGGGCTCATCAATACTTGGTCCAAAAACAGCGAG
>BQIY01000545.1 GCA_021604265.1 Nitrospirales bacterium | reverse complement strand
CGGAGTCGTTCAGCAGGCGGTTCGAGCCCTGAAGACGCAATTACCTGATTTGTTGGTGATGACGGATGTGTGTATTGATGAATATACGTCACATGGCCATTGTGGTATCGTTCGAGATGGGCGAATCGTCAATGATGAGACCTTAGACTGCCTTCGATTGATGGCACGATCGCATGCGGAGGCTGGGGTCGATCTTGTTGCGCCCTCTGATATGATGGATGGCCGGGTTGGTTCGATTCGCGATGAATTGGACCAACTGGGATTTCAAGACTTACCCATTATGGCGTACTCTGCCAAATATGCCTCGAGTCTCTATGCGCCCTTTCGTGATGCGGCCCTATCAAGTCCGTCATTTGGGGATCGACGATCGTATCAGATGGATCCGGCGAATGCCCGCGAAGCCATTCGTGAAGTTCAGTTAGATATTGACGAGGGCGCTGATATCGTGATGGTCAAGCCCGCTTCCTTTTATCTCGATATCGTTCGAGTGCTGCGTGAAGCAGTCACCGTTCCACTGGCTGCGTATCAAGTGAGTGGAGAATACAGCATGATTAAGGCGGGAGCCCAACTCGGGTGGATTGATGAGCAGAATGTGATGATGGAGTCACTCTTGTCCATCAAGCGAGCTGGAGCAGATATGATCTTGACGTACTTTGCTAAAGATGCTGCCCGAGTACTCAATCACCATAGGTTGTTATGAGGGTTATTCGAGACCTTCGTTCTTTTCCCCATGCGCCTCATCCTGTCTTAACGATAGGGAATTTTGATGGGCAGCATATTGGACATCAGGCCTTAATTGCTGAAGTGGTTGAGTTGGCAAGGCGTCACAATGGGTCCCCGATGGTTCTCACGTTTGATCCGCACCCCGCTAAGGTCCTTTCGCCTGGGATGACTCTGCAATACCTGACCTCCCAAGAAGAGAAGTTTGATTTTTTTGAAAAACTTGGCATTACAGAATTGGTGATCTTGGAATTTACTCGGCAGTTGGCCGGTTTGACCCCTCAAGCATTCACGTGCAGTGTCTTACGTGACGGGTTAGGTGTTCGCGAGGTGTTAGTCGGTGAAAACTTCGTATTTGGAGCTGGGCGCAGTGGGAATATTCACGATTTAGCCAAACTAGGATCAGATTCAGGTTTTCACGTTCATCCGGTTCCTCCTGTGATGGTCGAAAGGGAAATCGTGAGTTCCACACGAATTCGGAAGCTGCTTCAAGCTGGTAAGGTGAAGGAGGCGGCCGCCTGTCTTGGACGTCCGTATTGTCTCTCTGAGCACGTGATTCATGGCGAGCATCGAGGAGAGCAAATGGGGTGGCCCACTGGAAATCTTCGTATTCCGTCAGACCGTGTTGTTCCAGCCGATGGTATTTACGCCACGATGGCGAATGTTCAAGGTGAGTGGATGCCTTCAATTTCGTATATTGGCCGTCGGCCGACTTTTGTCGAAGGCGAGCGATTACTTGAGGTTCATCTCTTTGACCAGCGTCGATCATTGTATGGTCAACGTATTCATGTCAGTTTCATTGACTACATCCGGGGAGATCAAGAGTTTTTGAATAGTGATGAGCTTGTCCGTCAAATGGAATGTGATGGCATTCAGGCCCGCCGTCTCTTAAAAGAATGGAATAAAGATTGTTCGCAATCGACTCGTTTATCAGTCTTTCATTCGACTTCGTGTCTCTAGAGTCTTCAGGATGCTCATGACCGTCATTTCTCACATTGAACAGTTCATGAACATGAAGCGGATGCTTGAGAAGGACGAGCATGTTCTTATTTCGGTCTCTGGTGGTCCAGACTCGGTCGCCCTGCTGTCATTACTGCATACGCTGAGAGACAAGTGGAATTTGCTGTTGAGTGCGGTGCATTTCGACCATGGATTGCGAGGGCGAGAATCTGAGGAGGATGCGACGTTTGTCTCTCGCTTGTGCCAGGAACTTGAAACCCCCTGTTTCGTGGAGAAGTTACATGTGCAGATGGCTGATGTTCAGGCATCGGGCTGTGGCCTCCAAGAGTATGCTCGAAATATGCGGTATGAGCACTTATCCCGTATTGCCTCGGAAACCGGTGCGACGAAGATCGCGACCGGGCATACCCTCGATGACCAAGCTGAAACCGTGGTCATGCGGATGGTTCGCGGAGCGGGGACTGGGGGACTTTGCGGGATTCCGGCCATTCGAGAGGCACAAATCATTCGACCGTTACTCCGGACAGGTCGAGAGCAACTCTTGTCGTATTTACAACAACAAGGGTTGCGCTATCGTATTGATTCTAGCAATCAGCAGCGCATGTATTTGAGAAACCGAATCCGTCACGAGATTATGCCTTTACTGAAACAGTCCAATCCGAATGTGACGCGAACTCTTTCCCGTCAAGCGGAAATTGTCTGCGAAGAGGATGCCTATCTGAGTCAATTAGCTTTGGCGGTATTGGCCGATATTCAAAAAAGTCAAACATACTTCTCCAGAAGCATATGTCGGGCCGGTATGCTTGATTTGCCGTTAGCCATGCAGAGACGTGTGATTCGACATGTTATCCAAGCTGTTTCGGAGATGGGGGTGATTCCAGGATTTGATGCTGTTGATACGATTTTACGGCATATCAGCACAAGCCGGTCTGGTTCGCAAGTGACCGTTCATGACGTGTTGATTATTCGAGAGTATGAAACTATTCATTTTTCTTCGAT
>BQIY01000544.1 GCA_021604265.1 Nitrospirales bacterium | reverse complement strand
CCGACGATCATATTGGGTTCGAGTTGTTCTAGCTTTAAAGCCGTCATGGCCTGCTGTTGTTCGGGTATAAAAACTACATAGAGCGCTTTGAGTACTTCAGGGTCATAGAGTCCTGGCCGATTTTGTAGTTCCAGAAAGGCTTCAGCCCTTGGAATATTTCTCATGCGAAGCGCATCAAAGTCTAAGGCGACTTTGAGGAGCCGAGCCCCTAATGGAATGTCGTAGCCTTTGGTCGAATTCACCGGCGTTCCGGAGCCATCAAAGTGTTTTAACTGATATTCGATCATCATCGAGACGTCCTTCATGCGAGGAATTCTTGCAAGAAGATCGGCCCCTGTTGGAGGGCATTGTTCGTATACTCGCTGTTCTTCTGATGTCAGAGGTTCACCTTTTTTTATCTTTTCAATCAGGGAGTCCGGGGCAATGACATAACCAATCTGTGATAGTGAAGAGGCAATCTCGTATTGCCAAATATTCGGGACTTTCATGTATTCCGCGAGACCTTGCACATAGCGTTTGATTCGAGAAGCCTTACCGAAGGCCTCGGGGTCAATAATAGCCAACACATCAGACAAGGCTTTGAGACTTCCGGTCAGTGTTTCTTCTAGGAGTTCCTGTTCCGCTTGAATGAGACGATACTGTTGAATACCATCCGCAATAGCTTTGATGAGCGTATCTGGCGCACAGGGTTTGTTTAAAAATCGGAAGATGGCGCCTTCATTCACGGCAGCAACGACTGCAGTCATGTCGGCTTGTCCTGAAAGCATGATTCGCACACTGTCGGGAGCGAGGTCCTTGACCATCGCGAGGAATTGCGTTCCGTTCATTCCTGCCATGCGGAAATCTGAAACGATCAATGGAAAAGGTCCATGGGTGGCTAACATTAAGAGTCCTGCCTCTGCTCCTTCTGCAATCTCTACATGAAACGATTTCCGAAGACTTCGTTGATAACCCTCTAACACCAGTCGTTCATCATCGACAAACAGAACTTTTTCCATATCACATTCTCCTTTTACGATATCGATACTTGGCAGATATCCCGCCATGCTTGCAGGTGAGAGGAGAGCCCAAGTCTGTCAATATAGTCTTCCTGAACGCCTTGTTCACCAGATTGGTGACCGGATCGCTCCTTTTCAGTGTGCAGGGCATTTGCAATATAGACCGCTGTCAGTGGTGTAAATTGTTGAGAGTCGATACCCTGAGGCTGATGATGGAAGGCGACGGCTTCGACGACTGGATGTCGCAGACCCCAAAGTCCAAGAAGGTACCCCCCTAATTCTGCGTGTGATGCCGACAGGACCTGCCTTTCGGCTTCGTGCAATGAGATCTGTTGCGCGTTCGACAATTCAATTGCTTCGGAGAAACGATCGGGAAGTTGTGTGGCGAGCAGGAGAATGCCAACATCGTGAAGCATGCCTGCCGCAAGGGTATCGGAAACCAAGTGTTCCTCTAAGTTTTCAGCTTGTGCAATCTTCCGTGCAAATTCCCCCGTTTGAATGCTGTGTTCCCATAACGATTCAATCGAAACATTCGTCGTCTGTTTAGGCTGAAGTTCTTCAAAGACCTGAACGGTGAGAACAAGCGTCTTCAATGTTTCGATTCCGAGGTAGGAAATGGCTTGATGAGGACTCGATACCTGCTGTGGCAATCCAAAAAATGCCGAATTCACTAATTTGAGAATCTTCGCGGTCATTCCCATATCTTTTTCTACTATAGCAGCGATATGCCCAAGCGTTGATTCTGGATCTTCAAGGACGTCGACTAGTTCGGTATAGAGTGAAGGTAAAGTGGGAATAGTGATCATTTGAGAGGCCAGTTGTTTCAACGTGGAATTTTCAAGGAGGGCACTCAGGGCGCAGGTACGAGAGATGGTCGTCTTGAGCACTTCAGCATCGCATGGTTTGGACAGAAACTGATGTGCAGGACCGACGGCCTTGAGAATGGTTTCTTCTTCCGCTTGTCCAGTCAAGAGCAGACGGGTCATATGCGGGTATTGTGTCCGAACCTCTGTTAAGAGCTGGACTCCGTCCATGCCCGGCATTTTGACATCTGAGATGATGATATCGTAGGGCGTTTGGGCTAGACGTTCCAGCGCGTGTTTGGCATTCTCCGAAAATTCCATGTCCCATTCATTTCGCATCGACCGGAGCATGCGTTGGAGTCCTTGTAGGACATTTGGGTCGTCATCTACGAATAAGATTCGTCGTTTCATGAGTTTGAGCTCCTAGGGTTGCGAGGCCGTATGATTCGGCGAATCCATGTTCGTCGGAGCGATTGGAAGACAAATGATGAAGGTTGTTCCTTTACCCGGAGCGGAATCGACTGTGAGCGTGCCCTGATGTTTGTTCACCACGACATCGTGGGCAATAGCTAATCCTTGTCCCGTACCTTTTCCAACGTCTTTAGTGGTGAAAAAAGGATCGAAGATTTTGTGTCGTATGGAATCGGGGATTCCAGGTCCGGTATCAGCAATGCGAATCTCCACACGGGTATCGACCTTTCTGGCGGAAATTCGTATGGTCCCTTTTGTCCCATCTTTGTTCAGATTGATGACATCGCCAATCGCATGTGCCGCATTGACGATAATATTCAAAAAGACTTGATTCAATTCGCCGGGAAGACAAGGGATTTGTGGTAAGTCTTCTTCAATCTCCCGGTCGATTTCGGCCACATATTTCCA
>BQIY01000543.1 GCA_021604265.1 Nitrospirales bacterium | reverse complement strand
GAATAGGTTTTGTTCTTAGCGATGCTTCGCCAGCTGTGTCTAATCCCCTGCACAAGATTGTCTCCCACTTTGCTGTGTAATTTACTATGAACTGTAATCGGCTCTTCGAGGGTGGTCTTTCACAAAAGTCGGTATCGTTTTCATGATAAGAAATTCATTCTAAGCTGTTGTTCTTACAGTGAAGAGTACCTTCTTTTCTTGCTATTGCTACCTCCCACTGCTAGACATCAGCAAGACTGTCTTCAATAATTGTAGGGCCCTGCCTATCAAGCTGCTCCATCATAGTAGACCAGGGACAGACCACGTTTTATTCTAGAAAACCTGCCCGTTAATATGACCATGTATAGAACGTGGTCTGTCCCCTATTGACCTTGCCCTGTGACCTTGGTACGACTTTCCAGTTCGACAGCAGCGCAGACAGCCGCAGGCTGCCCCGCAGGGGTGAGGATTTTGGCTGAGCCTGACTCCGTATCAAAGACCTACGTTTAATAGTCTGTGCACTTATCGCACCGGTTACTTGCTCATCTGCGTTGCTGGTTCTTCTGATACATCACTATCAGATACAGCTTTCCTGACTTTCTCTAGTTTAACCCACGTCTGTTGAAAACAGATCCAAATGGATGCGATGCCGGTGATGAGAAAAGCTGTTGAGAGAGAAAATAGTTGAGTATCAACAGGGAGTTGGCTGTAGATCGCTAGCAGTGCGGAAGTGGATGTACCGCTGTAAACCAATGAATCCTGCTTAGTCCGCTCTAATTCATAGTCAATATCTATCTTCATAGTCCATATCCTCTTATCGAACAATCCTAGTCTCGCCCCCGATAACATCTATGATACTAACAGAGAATCAGCCAATTATTTAAGGATAGAAGGAACGGAAGCTGTCTAGACAAAAAGGGATTAGATTTCTTTCCCCATAGGTTTGGAAATTAACACTGGCACAAACAAAAAAGTCTCTGAACAAAAACAAATTTTACCATCTCTTACTCGCGCTCGACTGCGTAAAAGAAGTTGCTTAACCTAACTCTCCCCCTCAATCCGCCGTAAGACTGGGGACAGACCACGGTTTATTCTAGAAAACCCGTCCTTTAATATGACCATGTATAAAACGTGGACTGTCCACTATTTAAGGGCCAACATCAAACGATGAAGTGACCCTCGTTAATTATGTGTATATAATTCTGCCTCCACGCGCCCTGAGACCTTGGTTCGACTCCGCAGTTCGACAGGAGCGCAGCTGCGCAGACAGCCGCAGGCTGCCCCGCAGGGGTGAGGAATTTGGCTACGCCAAAAGCCGAATCAATCTCGAGGAACGTTGCACAGAACTGCAGAAGGGGAGCCATGGGCTCCCCTTTTTAGTTTGTCTCACCCTGAGACTTTGGATCGACTCCCCAGTTCGACAGCAGCGCAGCTGCACAGACAGCCGCAGGCTGCCCCGTAGGGGTGAGGATTTTGGCTGAGCCAGAAGCCGAATCAATCTCGAGCAATGCTGCACAGATACCCAAATACCGGGGGTCAGGGTGGACTGTGCCTGTTTTAACGGACACCATACTTGGAGACAATCTCCACGAGGTGTTCCTCGTGACAAAACGACAAACCTATTCCATGGACTTCAAACTAGAAGTGGTACAGCTGCTTGAGTCTGGGGATAAAACCGCAACTGAGTTAGCGCTACAGCTGGGCGTTAGACGTATTCTGCTTTACAAGTGGCAGGAACAGATCAAGAAAGAAGGCGCCGGATCACTGAGCCGAGGAGTTGGTCGCCCCAAGGCCGATCAGCTCAGTGAAATTGAACGCCTGCGCATAAAAAACTTGAGAATGTGAAGAATGTTGCGATGACCAGTTGAACCTACAGCAGCTTTTTTTTTATGTCCCGTTCTTCTGTGACGCGTTTAAGCTCTTTCTTGAGTTGCCATATCTCAGCCTGCTCGGCGGCCTTGGCTTGATGCTAAGCGGAATCGGGTTCGTATTTCTTTTTCCAAGCGTAAAGACTGTGTGTTGTGACGCCAAGTCGGCTTGCTACCTCAGCAACTCTGTGGCCTCTTTCAACTACTTGTCACACAGCTTCTATTCTAAATTCATCGTTGTATTGATTGTGGCTCATATTCATCTCTCTTATAGCCATTTGTATGACTGAAAGGTGTCTAGCAAAGTGATAGCGATTCAATCTGAGCCATTAGATCCCTGTTGTGAAGCATAAAAAAGGCCACTGCGGAATGCGAGTGACCGTTTGAAAACCTAACAACCTTTGCTAGGTCGAGACAAGCCTAAGAATCGCGGGTGCCACATCGACTGCCATATTCATTTTGAATCGCTAAGACCCGACCCTTGGCTTCAGCAACTTCTCTTTCTGAATCTCCGGTGACCGCACCAAGCCCAGGTATAATTAGGAGGTTTAAGGCAATGTCCCAATTTCGCGATGACCGTTGGTCTCTGCTTACTTGTTCAAGGTTAACACCCTCATTTTGAGCAGCGAGCAGCAAACCCTCACAGGTCATTTGTTGATACTGTGAAGTGTCTACCATAGCCGGTGCAATATCAGCGGGAGCTGCGGCGCACCCGGCAAGAACTGCAATTGAAGAAATAATTGGTATTGCCTTAGATATCATATTGATACGCTCTCTATTATGGGTAGTGATTATTATCCCTAGGCTGGCAGTGCTAGCTTTTAGGCTAGGCCAAACACTA
>BQIY01000542.1 GCA_021604265.1 Nitrospirales bacterium | reverse complement strand
AATCAGATCGTTCATCAGCATCCTCGAAATAAAGATTTCTGCCTTGAGCATAACGAATTATTGAAACTCACCCACGGACTTCGAATCTTGCACTATCAAGAAGGCGAACACAAAAGCCCACAGGGGAAAGAACCGGTATTCACGGCACAACTTGTCGCACAAAAGGAATAACCTTTCCCCGTTCTCTCATGAAACGCATCGACCTCCACCTCCACAGCACCTATTCAGACGGAAGTCTTTCTCCAACGGACCTCGTGAAGCTCGCTCATCATGCGCAAGTTGGGGTACTGTCCCTGACAGACCATGATACGACAGACGGGATTGCTGAAGCCTCAGAGGCTGCCTCCTCTTATGACATTGAAATCATTCCAGGCGTCGAGGTGAGCTCCCTGTATCGCGGCAAGGAAACACATATTCTTGGCTATTTCGTCAATCACGATGATTCACATTTCCAACAACAGTTGACCTTTCTCCGACACAGCCGTCATGAACGGATACCCAAGATCATTGACAAGCTTCAGAATTTGGGTGTCAATATTTCCTATGAAGACGTGAAAGCGGTCGCAGGCCGTGGCTCAATTGGCCGACCGCATGTTGCCAGAGTTCTCCTTGAGAAACGCTATGTCCCAACTATCGAACAAGCCTTCTCACGTTATTTGAAAGAAGGATCCTCCGCCTACGTAGCCCGTCAATTGCCGGATGCTCAGGAAGCCATTCGTTGGATTTGCGATGCTGGCGGTGTCGCCTCACTCGCTCATCCAGGCTGGGTCAGAAATTCTGTTAGTGAATTACAGGTAGCCTGTCAGGAATTACAGACATTTGGATTACAAGCTATAGAGGTCTTTTATAGTACGCATTCTCCACGACAAACAGCTGAATACCTCAGCCTGGCTCATCGCCTTGACCTGCTTGTAACAGGGGGAAGTGACTTCCACGGATCGACAAGACCTGATATCGACGTGGGAATTGGCAAAGGGAACTTAAAGGTACCAGAGCAAGCGCTGGAACAACTGAGGACATGTGCGGCGGGGAACCAAAAAACTTCCAAGTGAAAAGTGTAAATTGCAAAGCATCAATGACAAGAAAACACCTTCCTTCCACCTATTTTTTCAATGTAAATTTTCCACTTTTCATTTTTACTTTTTCATAGATTAGTTTTCCGGTGCTTCCACAATATGATTTTCGAAGCGTGCACAGCCTTCGGCCAGCAACCGGTTGGTTAACATTTCACCTGGCCACTCGATCGGCAAATCCGCCGTAAACACCCACACATCGGGAGATGTCCAAATCGGCCCATGGTCCTCTGGCAACTCCGGATCAAAAAGATCAGTCCAAACCGGCATATAGACGCCGTTTCCACATTGCGTATGTAAGTGCACAATCGTCCGACTTCGCACGGGGACTTCCAAGTCATGCCAGACTGCAGCGGTTTCATCAGCGAGACGATGCAATCGAACAGCATTTTGTGCATCAAACATCGCATACGCGGCATAGGAAGGCGCTTCCAGCATATGGGGAGCTGATGCGACTTCCGGACATTGAGACACTAACCCTTGGATTAATCCCTGACAGTCTTCTTCTTGCAAAGCCTTGGGTAAATCCGTATCAGGCACGCCAACAATTTCAAAAAACAAAAAGGCCGTGGACTCGACCGGCGGGTGCAGTCGTGCGGCAATAGGGAGCCTGCGCTGAGAACTGGCGACCCCCGTAATATGTTCATGCATTTTTTGAAGGCTGAGAAAATCAAGCGTGGTATCCGTCAATAACCGGGGTTCCACATTGACCACCGAACCAATTGAGAGGTGAAGATGTTTTCGCAGCAAGTCAGCCGTGGCGACGGGGTCAAGCTTTAACCCCAGCGGAGCTGGCAAATTCGCCTGAAGCGGCAGCTCCAAAGCTGCCAAAATTGCATAGGTGTCTTTATCTTCTGGCTGACCTTCAATTAAGACCGCACAAGACGCTTCGGCTAAGAGATCAAATAACCACTCAGCCATACTTTCATCCAGTGCAGCCAGTACGGTCAAGACATCATGCTCACGTTCTTGATCCAGCAAGGCTTGAAGGACTTCAATCGCTAACTCCGAATCTCCATGATCATGCCGACGCGCATTGATCAGATGGATCAAATCTCTCGTAAGAGGATCAGGTCGATACCAACTCGACATACGTCAACTCCGCATAGATATGGAAATGTGTTGATGAAAATTCCTGGCTCACTCTAGCATGACGTTTCACGAGGTGTATGTCCTTACTTTACCGCAACTCTTCTCTGAGGCAACTTCCTTATCTATCCTATAGAGTCGATGATACCCGATGTACAGCTAACATACGATGACTTGGCCTTCACGGGCCAGACAATACGAACCTTGTTCAAGAAGGGCCTATGCCTTTTCAATGCCTTGATTACAGGTGCCCTAGAACACGGTAGCCCCTAGCCTTTGCCGTCCCTCTGCTATCTCATTTTTTTCAAGAAGTACACATACCTTTTCGATGTCTTGATTACAGGTGCCCTAGAGCACGGTAGCCCCTAGCCTTTGCCGCCCTTTGCTATCTCATTTTTTTCAAGAAGTACACATACCTTTTCGATGTCTTGATTACAGGTGTTCTAGAGTACAGTAGATTCAGGCCATGTCTCCACCCGCTATCTTAACTTTGTTCAGAAAGTGCATATTCATTTTCAACACTTTGG
>BQIY01000541.1 GCA_021604265.1 Nitrospirales bacterium | reverse complement strand
ACCACCACATCGTGCTTCTGACCGTAGCGATGGCAGCGGCCTATCCGTTGTTCGATGCGCTGGGGATTCCACGGGAGATCGTAGTTCACCACCAGGGAGCAAAGCTGAAGGTTGATGCCTTCCGCACCTGCCTCAGTAGCGATCATGATCCGGCCTTCTTCGCGAAAGTAATCCACGAGCGCCGAGCGCATGTCGGCGGACTTGGACCCGGTGACGTGGTCAGTACCCTGATGTCGATCTCGCCAAGTCGCGTAAATGGCCTTGGACCGGTCGTCCGTGTTCGACCCGTTAAAGAGGACGATGCCGTCCTTCCAGGGACTGCCTGCGAGCACGCGAAGCAGATAGTTCTGTGTTTTCCTCGATTCGGTAAAAATGATGGCCTTTTTCACGGCTCCAATTTCGGCGGCTTTGGCAAAGGCAATGGTCAATGCTTTGACCAGGGCCTTCCCCTTTGCGTTGTGGTCGATGGACGTGGCGAGCCTGGCGAAACCGTCGAGATCGTCGATTTCAGCCTCGATGGCCGCACGATCGGAGTCTGTGAGCGGTTCGGCGGGTTGGTCTTCCCCCCACTCCTCGGCGGTCTCGTCCAAAGCTTCGTAGTCCTGGTCGAGTTCCTCTTCCATCGGCACAGTTGCTTCTTGCTTTCGTAGCTTGATCTTGAGTCGGTTCGAAATAGATGTGAGGGCGCCAGCGATGGCGAAACTTGAAGAGGCGAGCAACTTGCGAAGTACCATGGTCATCAGGGAGCGTTGGCTGGCTGGTAGCGCCTGGAGATTTGGGCGGCGGAGATATTCTGACACCAGATCGTATAGGCGATCTTCGCTTTCTTCTGGGGTGAATTCTTCGACAAGCGGTAGTCGCTTCGTGAATGGAATGTAGGCGGTAACCTGCCTGCGCAGTGTGCGATGGCACAGAGGTTTTAGGCGTGCCTTGAGGGTTTGGAAAACCTGCTCCTGGGTCAGATTGGCAAACTGCTCACGAAAGCTCTTGAGATCACCGAAGGTCCGTTCGTCAATGATGCTAACGAGGCCGAAAAGTTCAAGGAGTGAATTCTGTAGTGGTGTTGCCGTCAGCAACAGTTTGCGACGGTCCGCCAGCGCCGCTTTTAGCGTATTGGCGATGACATTGGATGGCTTATAGACATTCCGCAGTCGGTGAGCTTCGTCAATGACCACAAGGTCCCAGGGGGTGGTTGCGACATCGGACGCCTTGTTGCGAGCGAATTGGTAGGAGCAAATGACGATACGGTCTTTTATCTCGAAAGGACGGAAGTTCCCTTGCTTTATGGCTTGGTTGTACGGCTTCGTTTCTAATATTTGACAGGGCAAGAAGAACTTTTCCGTCAGTTCCTGGTGCCACTGTTTCCGAAGATTGGATGGTGTGATGACTAACAAACGTCGCTGACGTTCGGCCCAATTCTGTGAAAGGACCAGTCCAGCCTCGATGGTCTTTCCAAGACCGACTTCGTCCGCCAACAACGCACCTCGTGAGAGCGGGGAGTTAAAGGCGAAGAGCGCAGCGTCTACTTGATGGGGGTTCAGGTCCACCTGCGCGCTAGCAACCGCTCCGGCCAGCTTTTCAATGCTGTCCGATGGACAGCGTTTAGTTAGCTCATACGCAAAGTATTTGGCGTGGTAGGGGGTAATCATTTGCTGGCGAGGGATACCTATTTCTCTGCAGGGAAGTCCCCTGCCTGGATAGGAAGATCGTCCGTTGGTTTGTGGGGCTGTTTTTCAGGCGTTGGCATAAACCTGTTGGGGGAGTCAGGTAATATCCAAAGGGTTTGGCATGCTGAAGCAAGATTGATTTCTGGAAATGTACCTCAGACGAAAATTTAAGTACAGAAAAAACTTTTGGATTGAAGGCTTTAGAATTTATTTTCAAAAACGGTGGAAATCTTTTTGAATTAAATTCAGAGAAAATTATTTCTTAAAAGATTATTTGGAGAATTGTGGAGGAAATAAAAAAAGGTTGTCGTGAAGCTTCCGTACTTCTGCCGCGAAATTTCGTGGGCGATTGTTCTACATCCTGATAACTAGAATTAGGAAAAATTCTTTTGAAGTTCCGATGATTTTATGATTGCCGTGGTTTGCCCTCACGAGGTGACCTTGAGATTTCAATGGTGGGGTGCCGGGTCTCGTCCTGGCAGCCGAGCTACTTTTGTTTCGGCAAAAGTAGCCAAAACCATGTTGGCCGTGGCATGGCCCTTCGGGTGCCCTGCGCGTTTCACCGACACCGGCGGCGGGCAAACTCGCTGCGCTCAAACACTGCCCGCCTTTTTTCCGGTGCCGGTTGCACTGCTCGGCCATGCCACCAGGCCAGCTGAGAGAGGAAGGGTAAAATTAACAGCCAGGGCTAAAACACGGTCCGCTAGCTGCTAAGAGCGTCCCTCCTTTGGGCCATCCGGCAGGCGTCGGAATATAGGGAAGATATATTAGGTACTCCCATGAAAAAAAAGGAGGACTGCAGGAAGGGTGGAAGTGGATCGGAAGGATGGAGTTTAATTGCAGCTTTTTGAAGAGCATCATCAGCAGTCCACATGCCACACTCTGTTAGTTGAGCGGAAGCCAGGAGATGACAGTCGACCCATCCCAGTCCTGCTCCATATAATTTTTGAGTTTCCAGTAAGTGAAGGACTTCGTGATCGTCGGCTATTTGAGCCTTAGGAAGCGCCTGGAGTAACGCTAAGA
>BQIY01000540.1 GCA_021604265.1 Nitrospirales bacterium | reverse complement strand
GCTGTTGGTAGCGGGGGCAGGATTTGAACCTGCGACCTTCCCGGCTATGCCGTCCCAGGTAGAGAGTCGAGCCCGTCGGGCTTGGTCTGCTACATGGACTACCTTTTTAATTGGTAGCGGGGGCACGCTGCCAATGGCATCTACCCGCGCTGGATTCGCTCCTCATTGCCTACAACATACAGGCAAATCACCCAAATATTCCTAAGTCCCATCCGAGTACGCCTCAGAAGGGACGGGCATTCTACCAGCGAAAGCCCAATCCATCAATGGGAGGGCTTGAAAATGAGTAAGAATAACAAAGCCCTGCCAAAACGCCCGCCACCATTTTCAATCCGATTTCCAGAGGCTGAGCGCGCGCGGATGGAGAAATTGGCTAATGGTGTGCCACTGGCACAATTCATCAAAGCCTGTGTCCGCCATTTCCTGGATAATCCGGACCAGCTTCCAAAGCAAGCCGAGTGTAACTCAATTCTCAAGATACTATGTAAGTTATTGGGTCTATTAGGAAAATCCAGGTTAGCCAGCAATGTAAACCAACTGGCAAAGGCTGTGAATTCAGGGAGTCTCCCTGTTAATCCTGAAGTGGAAAAAGCTCTGATGGATGCCTCGATTGCCATTCAGATGATGCGCCAGGACCTTTTGGATGTCATCCGCCGCTTAAAGCGGCGATAGCCCTTAGAATTGGGGGCAGCATGATCCTGAAGGGTTCACAACGTGGCGGAAGTAGGCAAATGGCACTTCATTTGACCAATGGTATGGATAACGAGCATGTGACTATCCATGAAATCAGCGGTTTCATTGCCAATGATGTCTTAGGGGCACTCAATGAAATACACGCGGTTTCAAAAGGCACGAAATGCAAACAGTATATGTATGCCCTCTCCCTTAATCCCCCCGAGGATGTCAGAGTTCCCATTCAAGTTTTTGAAAAAGCACTGGAGCGCATTGAAAAGAAACTCGACCTGGAGGGTCAACCTCGCGTGCTGGTATTTCATGAAAAAGAAGGACGCAGGCACGCCCATTGTGTTTGGAGCCGTATCGATGTCGAGTGCATGAAGGCCATAAATATCTCCCATCCAAAACTTAAACTCCAAAGCATCGGAAAATCCCTATTCCTGGAGCATGGCTGGTCATTGCCGGAAGGGTTTAGGGACAAAGGAAAAAGTAATCCTCTCAATTACACACGCGCTGAATGGGAGCAAGCCAAACGGATTGGTCGACGGCCAGATCAGATCAAGCAGGAGTTCCGGGAGTGCTGGGCCATATCCGATGATCGGGGCAGCTTTGCGGCCGCGTTAAAAGATCACGGATACCACATGGCCAAAGGCGATAGACGAGGTTTTGTGGCCGTTGATCTTTATGGTGAAGTCTATTCAATATCGCGCCAGTTAGGTCTAAAGCAAAAAGACCTAGAGCCAAAGCTGGGCAACCCAGACAAACTCTCATCTATTGCTTTCGTGAAGAGAGAAATCTCTGGACGCCTGCAAGGACTGTTTAAATCCTTTGCAGACGAATTGAATTTGAAGCATCAACATGAGAAAGAGCCGCTATATAAGAAACGCGAGCTTCTAACTGAAAAACATGCATTGCAACGCGTCCAACTGAAATCAGATCAAAAACAGCGCTGGATCTCAGAGGAAATCCAACGCTCACAGCGAGTTCGAAAAGGCTTCAAGGGCCTTTGGGATAAAATTAGTGGGCGGTACTGGAAGGCCAGGAAACTCAACGAGCAAGAAACCATGAAGTCCTTCAGGCGTGACAGACTAGAGAAAGAACGCCTCATAGCGCATCAGTTAGCAGAGCGACAAAGTCTGCAGCATGAGATTGTAGAAATGAGGGATAGGCAAGATTTAGAACGTAAGGAACTTACCAGAGAAATGGGCCACTTAACGCAGCTAGACCAGACAAAAAGCCTTGATATGGACCTGGGCTTCAAGGGACTTGGTAAAAGCCAAGGGTTTGAGCCAGAAATCTAGTTCGCCTGTATGCGTGGCTCGCTTTAGTTGTAGTGTCAGCCAGAATTGGCATTCAAGCGCTTCCTAATCTTTTTTATGCTGAGTGGCTTTTTGCTCGTGTGGATCATGGCGTGGCAGTTTGGACAAACTGGAACCAGGTCTTTCACCGGGTCAATTTTGTAAGTCTTGCCAATAGAGGATAGTGGAACGATATGGTGGACATGGATATAGTTTTTCCCAATATCCCCATAGACCTGTTCGAAATCAAAGCCACAGGCAGCGCAGCTATATCCGTGATGGGCAATGCAAGCAGCTCTAGCCTCCGCGCTGCGCTCATAGCTGTTCACTGAAACAGTCGTAGACGCCCCTTCGAAATACGCTTCAGCATGGTCTATTTCTTCAGGAATGAAGAGATTCGCAGCGCCTTCAACTGCATACCATTTATCGCCTATCTTTTGCAGTGTACATGTCGTGAGTTCAGGAACAACATCACCTATCTTTGATGGACCTACACCTTCGGCATCTTTATATCCATCTGAATAAATCATAGGGAAAGTTTGCAAGACATACCCTTCCTCTTCGATAAGTTTTATGTGCTCAAGGGCTTGCGAATATCCCGGCTGTCTTCGACCACGCGGACTTATTTCCCAGTTCTCAGCCAGGATCAGTGCTTTCCCTTTTTCTGTATGGACATCCCATGCGCCGAATAAAATGACTTTGGTTTTGTGATTTACAA
>BQIY01000539.1 GCA_021604265.1 Nitrospirales bacterium | reverse complement strand
ATGTCGAGGTTTTCGATGTGCGCTTGTCCTGAAACTTTACATGCTGGGAGTAAATCAATGAGCCGGTTTAAACAGAGGAGGAAACTTGTTTTTCCACTCCCAGAGGGCCCGACAATGGCTGTTAAACAACCCCGGTGAATGGTGAGGGAAATATGTTCAAAGGCCGGCCGATTGCCGTAAGAGAGAGAAAGGTCTGTCGTTTGGATGAGGGGATGGGGGTCGCAACAGGGTGCAATCTTTCTCGTCGATGATGCGTCGGTTTGTGACTTGGGAGACTGAGAGGGAGTGCTCATGTGCTCATGATCCTTGTGTGCATCCAACGTTTTGAAATCCAAAGAGAAAAACTATTGAGGGTCAGCACGGAGATGATTAAGACCAGAGCCGTTGAATAGGCGGCGTGGTCTCCACCGGGAACATTCATGGAGAGATCGTAAATATGAATAGACAACGTACGACCGGAATCCAAGAGCGATTCTGGCATTCGACTGACATATCCGCTTGTAAAGATGAGTGCGGCTGTTTCGGCAATGGCTCGACCGAGCCCAAGGACAAAGCCCACAATCAACGCCGGTATAGCGGCTGGCAAAAGTAGGTGAAAGAGTGTGGCTCGTTTGGTCAGTCCTAATGCTGCGGCAGAGACACGATACTCTTGTGGAAGTGCTCGAAAGCCTTGTTCGGTGGTCCGGACTAAAATGGGGAGAACCATGCAGGCTAACGTCAAGCCTCCGGAGAGAATGGAAAATCCCATTCCAAGTAATTGGCAAAAGACCGCATTGCCAAAGAGACCAAACACAATAGAAGGGACGCTGGCTAAGACATCGAGGCTTCGTCCGGTATATTGGGCAAGCGGGTGAGTCTCTGATGTCCATTCAGCCAGAAAGATGGCTGTTCCCAGTCCGATCGGGAGTGCCACGGTCATACAGACGAAGAGAATGAGTCCGGTCGAAACAAGTATAGAATTGATCCCGCCTGAGCGTCCGGCATCTGCAGGAGGCTGACTCAGAAATTCCCAGGAAAGATGAGCCGTCCCCTGCCAGATCAGATCGCCAATTAACCAGAGAAACACGCAGCCGATGAATCCCGCCAAGGTCCAGATTATTGTTGTAGGCAGCATGTCGTGTGTGAATGGGATGTGTTTATTCATAGGCCTGGTTCGCTCGAGTAGGTTGAGTGCTCATGATGAACACGATCACCATGGCGAGAAGGACCAGACCTGTGAAGAAAAGTGATGCTCGATGGACGTCAGTGGCATAGGCCATTTCCAACGCAATGTTGGCGGTGAGGGTGCGGATCGGGTCAAACAGGCTTGAGGGGTACTGCACCACGTTTCCACAGACCATCAAGATGGCCATGGTTTCTCCAAGCGCTCGACCCGTTTGCAATATCACACCCGTAAGAATTCCAGGCTTTGCATTTGGAAGAATGATCTGGCGAATCATACTCCAGCGCGTACAGCCTAATGCCGTTGCACCCTGGATATATTCTTTTGGTACTTGCTGCAATGCCGAAAGGCTGACCAAGGTCACGGTCGGCAATATCATGACCGTCACGATCAGGATACCGGCTAAGAGGCTTGGTCCAGGTGGTTGGAAGCTGGCAATGAGTGGGACGAGGACCACAAGCCCCCAGAGCCCATAGACGACAGATGGAATGCCCGCGAGTAATTCAATGAAGGCGCGGTAGCTCTGTGCGATGGCATGAGGCGCATAATATTCACAAAATAATGCTGAGGCAATTCCGATTGGAGTGGCAAGGGCCACGGCTCCAATTGTGGCGGATAGTGTCCCGATGAACATGGGGAGAAGGTTGTAGGCCCCTTCGGTGGGGTGCCACGAAGCATCAGTGAAGAAAGCGGTGATGCCTATGTGTTGAAAGGCCGGACGTGATTCAATGATGAGAAAGATCAGAATGCAGACGACCAGAATGCCCGATACTCCTGCAACACTTCTCAGAGCGAGGAAGAGGAGGTGGTCACCCTTGGCGGGGGACGAAGTAATAGTGTGTGACCAAATCATGAATATTCTCTGATGTGGCAAAGTCGATAAACGTTTTGACTGGGCCCACCGGAGCCGCTTGCGTGACAAGATGTAACGGGCGTGAAAGCGGAAAGCGACCAGCTTGTACTTCTTCAAGAGTTGCGGGAATTTCGCCCAATGCCAATAATTTAATGGGTACATCATGAGCGGCATCGTATTCTGCAGTGCCAATGGATACGTAGGCAATGGCGTTCGGATTGCCTGCGACTGTTTTGATGCCTTGTTCGTTATCACCAATAACGACATGCGCGTTGATTTGTGAACTCGTGAGGTGAAAATGTTGCAAGAAGAGTTCGAGTGTTGCCCGTCCTTCTGCCTTATTCAGAACGGTGATTGGCGCGTCGCTTCCTCCTATTTCTTTCCAATTACTGACCGTCCCGGTATAAACCTTGACGATGTCGTCGGGCTCAAGAGAGGTGAGCGGATTGGATTGATGGACGATGATTCCAATACCGTCATGGGCTAAGATCGTTCCATGCAGGTCTTGTTCGCTGGCATTCAACGAACGGGATGCCATGCCGATATCGGCTAATCCTTGACGAATATCGGTGATTCCCCGAGAGGAACCGCCCGTTTGCACATCGATGCGTGAACCGGGGTGCTGGGTCTCGAACCGCTTTCCGATTTCGGCAACAAGCGGTGCGAGGGTGCTTGAGCC